>NZ_JAELUC010000358.1 GCF_016429155.1 Pedobacter sp. ASV12
CCCCCCCCCCCCCCCCCCCCCCCCCCCCCCCCCCCCCCCCCCCCCCCCCCCCCCCCCGTTTTTATTTTCATCTGCCTCCTTTCCATCTCAACACATGTCGTGGTTCGTCGGCAGCGTCAGATGTGTATAAGAGACAGGGGATAACCTTTTCCGGGTATTGGAAGAAAGACCCGAAGTTGTATCGCACAACATAGAAACCGTAAGGCGCCTAACCAGACAGGTACGCATCCAAGCCAAGTACGACAGAAGCTCTGTCTCTTATACACATCTCCGAGCCCACGAGACAGTACTCATGATCTCGTATGCCGACTTATGCTTGAAAAAGGGGGGGGGGGGGGGGGGGGGGGGGGGGGGGGGGGGGGGGGGGGGGGGGGGGGGGGGGGGGGGG
>NZ_JAELUC010000359.1 GCF_016429155.1 Pedobacter sp. ASV12
CGCCAAAACATTGTTTTTGATTGTTTCTGCCTATTTTTATATTTGTTTTTATTAAAAAATAAAAATGAAATTTTGTTCAGAACTATATGTAATCAATGAAAATGCCTACTTTTTTGGAGGTGTAAAATAAAAATAGGAGACAATGATTGCCTCCTAGCTAACATATGCATGTCGTCATTGCTAGCTTTGCGAAGCAATCTTAATGCGATAGTTTTATCAAGTAAAAGTAGTAAGATTGCTTCGTACTTTGCAATGACGGGAAAGAGTTAAACCAAATACTCAAACAAAGTGGCGTCTTGGTTCAATTCAATGACGTCAAACTTGAATTCTTTCAAACGTTGTAAAATACCAGCGTAATCTTCTTTTTTCGCTAGTTCGATCCCTACT
>NZ_JAELUC010000360.1 GCF_016429155.1 Pedobacter sp. ASV12
GTATGGCGCTTAGCGAGTTCGAAATAAAATGAGGGCTCATTTGTGCAAGCCTTAAGCGTTCTTCCAGATCGATGGCTACATATTTTTCCTTAAGCCTTAATTGATAATAATAAAAAAAGATGCCGGCTATCACCAAAAGGAACATGGCCGAAAGCACAATTGTTCTTTGTTTAATAACGGTCGACTTCAGTTTATTGGCCAAAGCCAGTTTTTCAATCTTATCGTCTTGCGCCTTTACCTGGTACCTGATTTCGGCATTCTTAATGGCGATGGCTTTTTGTTTGTTGTAATTTTCTTTAAGGAACTGTTGATAGGCGGTGGCCAATGGCGCTATATCTTTATCTTTTTTTGTCCGCACGGCAAAATCAAGCAGCTCTGTGATTACC
>NZ_JAELUC010000361.1 GCF_016429155.1 Pedobacter sp. ASV12
ACTAGCCCAGCCTGGAAGTTTTAAATGTTAACGATATATACTGTACTCCCTCATGGGTGATGATCTCAAGCGAATGGCCGCTTTTGATCTGAATAGCGAATGTCTGTTAAGTAGCCTTGATTTGCTCAAGTACCAGCTCTACGTCGAGATCAACGCCATAATCAGGACTTTCCTCCCTGGATATAAATCCATTCTTGCGCGTAAATAAGGATTTTACGGCATTAACAGATTCTTCGCTTCTTTTCGAACTCTCATCTACAATCGGACTGTCTCTTATACACATCTCCGAGCCCACGAGACAGTACTCATGATCTCGTATGCCGTCTGCTGCTTGGAAGAGGGGGGGGGGGGGGGGGGGGGGGGGGGGGGGGGGGGGGGGGGGGGGG
>NZ_JAELUC010000362.1 GCF_016429155.1 Pedobacter sp. ASV12
TACAAAAAACGGTATATTAGGTGTCGTTCTGCCAAATATGTATGAAAAAATATTTACAGGAAGTGGAACTTGTAATACTTGCGGTGGGAGTCATAACAATGTTATGATCAATAATGGCACAGTGATATCAGAGTTTTCTTACAATTATTACATACCCCATAACAAATGCGCATGGAGTGAAGAGGATAGGTACTGCGTTTTAGTCAAATGGGAAGATTTTTGTAAGAATCCAGAACTATATATTGAGAAAGCCTTTAATAAAAGAACTGCTCCAATCTCTTCTAAAACTAAAGTAAGACCCTAATGGAAGACAAAAATTACCCTAATTATTTTATTGCTGGAGATGTTGCATCTAAACAAGCCCAATCTAGATACATTAACTATG
>NZ_JAELUC010000363.1 GCF_016429155.1 Pedobacter sp. ASV12
CCCCCCCCCCCCCCCCCCCCCCCCCCCCCCCCCCCCCCCCCCCCCCCCCCCCCCCCCCTTCTCCCCCCCCCCCCCCCACCCACACCCACACATGTCGTGGTTCGTCGGCAGCGTCAGATGTGTATAAGAGACAGATATTTCAATGCTTCTTTTACCACCTTGCGACATTTTTTGTCGGCATGGTCGGTAACAGAACAGGTATTGATTACATATACGTCGGCAGCGTCGGTAAATTCGACCACGCTATAGCCCTGTCTCTTATACACATCTCCGAGCCCACGAGACAGTACTCATGATCGCGTATGCCGTCTTGTGCGTGGAAAGGGGGGGGGGGGGGGGGGGGGGGGGGGGGGGGGGGGGGGGGGGGGGGGGGGGGGGGGGGGGG
>NZ_JAELUC010000364.1 GCF_016429155.1 Pedobacter sp. ASV12
CCCCCCCCCCCCCCCCCCCCCCCCCCCCCCCCCCCCCCCCCCCCCCCCCCCCCCCCCCCCTATTTTCACGCAGATGACGGCATACGCGATCATGAGTACTGTCTCGTGGGCTCGGAGATGTGTATAAGAGACAGGCGTATAGGTAAATACCCTAATAATGAGGTTAAAATCGCTCAATTGCATTTTTTTAAGCGGTATTGGCAATACTGGGCTCCAAATACCACCTTCATGGCGCCGGTAACAGCTCAGGGGGGGGGGGGGGGGGGGGGGGACGCTGCCGACGAACCACGACATGTGTAGGGGTGGGGGGGGGGCGGGGGGGGGAAGAGGGGGGGGGGGGGGGGGGGGGGGGGGGGGGGGGGGGGGGGGGGGGGGGGGGGGGGGG
>NZ_JAELUC010000038.1 GCF_016429155.1 Pedobacter sp. ASV12
TTAATGTGGGCGACCGCATCAACTATACCTTCGTGGTAACCAACACCGGCAACGTAACGCTGACCAACGTAACCGTAACCGACAACAACGCAACCGTTGCTGGCGGTCCGATTGCCTCGTTGGCGCCAGGCGCAAGCAACAACAGCACCTTCACCGCTTACCACGTATTGACCCAGGCCGATATCGACAACGGCGGGGTGTTTAACCTAGCTACTGCGGAGGCTAAGGATCCTAGAAACAATAACGTAACCGTTACCTCAACCGATCCAACACCATTGGCACCTGCTAGTCCAAACTATCCGGTAACACCGCCAACGCCGGCCTGTCCAACCTGTACGGTAACTCCGATTGTACAAATTGGCAGCATGACCCTGGCCAAAGAGGGTACCTACAGCGATACCAATGCCGACGGCAAGGTGAATGTGGGCGACCGCATCAACTATACTTTCTTAGTAACTAATACTGGTAACGTAACCTTGACCAACGTAACCATTACCGATAACAACGCAACCGTAGCGGGCGGGCCGATTGCCTCTTTGGCACCGGGCGCAAGCAACAACAGCACTTTCACCGCTTACCATGTATTGACCCAGGCCGATATCGACAACGGCGGGGTGTTCAACTTGGCAACGGCTATTGGTAAAGATCCACGCAACAACGATGTAAGCAGAACTTCAAACGACCCTACGCCTTTAAATCCTGGCGATCCAGGCTATCCGGTAACGCCTCCAACACCGGCCTGTCCAACCTGTACCGTAACTCCGGTTACGCAAACGGGTAGTATGACTTTGGCTAAAGAAGGCAGTTACTTCGATTTTAATGGCGATGGTAAAGTGAATGTTGGCGACCGCATCAACTATACTTTTGTGGTAACCAATACCGGGAACGTAACGCTGACCAACGTAACCGTAACCGACAACAACGCAACCGTAGCGGGCGGTCCGATTGCCTCGTTGGCACCGGGCGCAAGCAACAACAGCACCTTTACTGCTTACCATGTATTGACGCAAGCTGATTTAGACAATGGCGGCGTATTCAACCTGGCAAGCGCAACAGGTAAAGACCCACGCAACAACGATGTAACCACGACTTCAAACGACCCTACGCCGTTGGCGCCAGGCGATCCTAACTATCCGGTAACGCCTCCAACTCCGGCCTGTCCAACCTGTACCGTTACGCCAATTGTACAGACAGGTAGCATGACCCTGGCCAAGGACGGGGTATACAACGATACCAACGGTGATGGCAAGGTAAATGTGGGCGACCGCATCAACTATACCTTCGTGGTAACCAACACGGGCAACGTAACCTTGACCAACGTAACCGTAACCGATGTTAACGCAACCGTAAGCGGTGGCCCGATAGCTACTTTGGCTGTAGGTGCAATCGACAATACAACATTTACCGGTTACCATGTATTAACCCAAGCCGATTTAGACAACGGCGGTGTGTACAACTTGGCTACTGCCAAAGGCAAGGATCCGCGTAACAACGATATAACGGTTACTTCTACCGATCCAACACCGTTGGCACCTGGCGATCCAAATACGCCAATTACACCTCCAACACCGGCTTGTCCAACCTGTACCATAACACCAATCGTACAGACTGGTAGCATGAGTCTGGCTAAAGAAGGCGTTTATCAAGATGCCAACAGCGATGGCAAAGTGAATGTTGGCGACCGCATCAACTACACGTTTGTGGTAACCAACACCGGCAACGTAACCTTGACCAACATTACCTTAACTGATAACAATGCTACCGTAGCTGGTGGCCCGATAGCGACCTTGGCTGTAGGCGCAAGCGATAACAGTACCTTTACGGCTTACCACGTATTGACCCAGGCCGATATCGACAACGGCGGTGTGTTCAACTTGGCAACGGCCAAAGGCAAGGATCCACGCAACAACGATGTAACCGTTACTTCAACCGATCCAACGCCTGTTGCCCCTGGCGATCCGAACTATCCGGTAACGCCTCCAACACCGGCCTGTCCAACCTGTACGGTAACACCAATCGTACAGACAGGCAGCATGACTTTGGCCAAAGAAGGTGCATACAACGATACCAACGGCGATGGCAAAGTAAACATCGGCGACCGTATCAACTATACCTTTAAAGTAACCAATACGGGCAACGTAACGCTGACCAACGTAACCCTTACCGATGCCAATGCAACCGTAGTGGGTGGTCCAATTGCTTCGTTGGCTGTAGGCGCAAGCGATAACAGCACTTTCACGGCTTACCATGTATTGACCCAAGCCGATTTTGATAATGGTGGCGTGTTTAACATTGCAACAGCTAAAGCAAAAGATCCAAAAAATAACGACATCACCACCACTTCAGACGACCCAACGCCACTGAATCCAGGCGATCCTGGCTATCCTGTAACGCCTCCAGTTCCGGCTTGTCCAACCTGTACGGTTACTCCGATTGTACAGACTGGCAGCATGACCCTGGCCAAAGATGGTGTGTACAACGATACCAACGGTGATGGCAAGGTAAATTCGGGCGACCGTATCAACTATACTTTTGTAGTAACCAACACCGGCAACGTAACACTGACTAACATTACGGTTACCGATAACAATGCCGTGGTAACAGGTGGCCCAATCGTTTCATTAGCGGTAGGAGCCAGCGATAACAGTACCTTTACCGCTTACCACGTGTTGACCCAGGCCGATATCGACAACGGCGGGGTGTTCAACACAGCAACGGCCAAAGGCAAGGATCCGCGCAACAACGATGTAACAACTACCTCGAATGATCCAACGCCACTGAATCCTGGCGATCCGGGCTATCCGGTAACGCCGCCAACACCGGCCTGTCCAACCTGTACGGTAACACCAATCGTACAGACAGGCAGCATGACTCTGGCTAAAGAAGGCGTTTATCAAGATGCCAACAGCGATGGCAAGGTAAATGCGGGAGATCGTATCAACTATACCTTCGTAGTAACCAACACCGGCAACGTAACCTTAACCAACGTAACCGTAACCGATGCCAATGCAACTGTTGCTGGCGGGCCAATCGTTTCATTAGCGGTAGGAGCCAGCGATAACAGTACCTTTACGGCTTACCACGTGTTGACCCAGGCCGATATCGACAACGGCGGAGTGTTCAACCTGGCAACGGCCAAAGGCAAGGATCCGCGCAACAACGATGTAACAACTACCTCGAACGATCCAACACCGCTGAACCCTGGCGATCCGGGCTATCCGGTAACGCCGCCAACGCCGGCTTGCCCAACCTGTACGGTAACACCAATCGTACAGACAGGCAGCATGACCCTGGCTAAAGAGGGTACCTACAATGATACCAACGGCGACGGCAAAGTGAATATTGGCGACCGCATCAACTATGCCTTTAAAGTAACCAATACCGGCAACGTAACCTTAACTAATGTAACCATTACCGATGCCAACGCAACTGTAGTGGGTGGACCAATCGCCTCATTGGCGCCGGGTGCAAGTGATAACAGTACCTTTACGGCTTACCATGTATTGACCCAGGCCGATTTTGACAATGGCGGGGTGTTCAACATCGCAACGGCCAAAGGCAAGGACCCACGTAACAATGATGTAACTGTTACTTCTGAAGATCCAACACCGGTAAATCCTGGCGATCCGAACTATCCGGTAACGCCTCCAGTTCCTGCCTGTCCAACCTGTACCGTTACGCCAATTGTACAGACAGGTAGCATGACCCTGGCCAAAGAGGGTACCTACAACGATACCAATGCTGATGGCAAGGTTAATGCGGGCGACCGCATCAACTATACCTTCGTGGTAACCAACACGGGCAACGTAACCTTAACCAACGTAACCGTAACCGACAACAACGCAACTGTAGCAGGCGGTCCGATTGCCTCGTTGGCGCCGGGCGCAAGCGATAACAGCACCTTCACGGCTTACCACGTGTTGACCCAGGCCGATATCGACAACGGCGGGGTGTTCAACACAGCAACGGCCAAAGGCAAGGATCCGCGCAACAACGATGTAACAACAACATCCAATGATCCAACACCGTTGGCGCCAGGCGATCCTAACTATCCGGTAACGCCGCCAACACCGGCCTGCCCAACCTGTACGGTAACACCAATCGTACAGACAGGCAGCATGACTTTGGCTAAAGAAGGTACCTACAACGATACCAATGGCGATGGCAAGGTGAACATCGGCGACCGCATCAACTATACCTTTAAAGTAACCAACACCGGTAACGTAACGCTGACTAACATCGCGGTTACCGATAACAATGCGGTGGTAACTGGTGGCCCGATAGCTACCTTGGCAGTAGGCGCAAGTGATAACAGCACCTTTACGGCTTACCACGTGTTGACCCAGGCCGATTTTGATAACGGTGGCGTGTTCAACATCGCAACGGCCAAAGGCAAGGATCCACGCAACAACGATGTAACGGTTACCTCAACCGATCCAACGCCTGTTGCCCCTGGCGACCCTAACTATCCGGTAACGCCTCCAGTTCCTGCCTGTCCAACCTGTACGGTAACACCAATCGTACAGACAGGCAGCATGACCTTAACTAAGGATGGCGTATACAACGATACCAATGCCGATGGCAAGGTGAATGTAGGCGACCGCATCAACTATACCTTTAAAGTAACCAATACGGGCAACGTCACCCTGACTAATGTTACCATTAACGATCCAAATGCAACCGTAGTAGGTGGACCGATTGCCTCGTTGGCACCAGGTGCAATTGATAACAGTACCTTTACTGCTTATCATGTAATTACGCAGGCCGATTTGGATAACCGTGGCGTATTCAACTTGGCTACAGCTTCGGCAAAAGATCCAAGAAACAATACCATTACGGTTACTTCTACCGATCCAACGCCAGTGGCACCGGCCGACCCTAACTATCCGCTTACGCCACCAACACCAGCCTGTCCAACCTGTACTGTTACACCATTGGTACAAACCGGTGCAATTGCCTTGGTTAAAAAGGTAACCAACACCGGAACCGGAGTAGGAGGAGCGTTTGTATTGGGTAATCCAATTGAGTATACGTTTACCATGACCAACACCGGTAACGTAACCTTGGGCAACCTGGTGCTAACCGATCCATTACTGGGTGCAGGTGCAATTAATGTAGCAGGTACATTGGCCCCTGGCGCCTCAACAACTGTGGTAAGAACTTATGTAATTACGGCAGCAGATATTGCAAAAGGCAATGTAACTAACCAGGCACTTGTTAACGCAACCGATCCGGCCAACAAACCAGTAACCGACCAATCGGGTACCACAGCTACCAATGATACGCCTACGGTAACCACCTTGGCCAAACCACCGGTAGCCAACAACGATAATGCAACTACGCGTCAGAACGATCCGGTTAAAATTGCCATCGAAACCAACGATGTGGCAGGTAGCACGCCAATTGTTCCGGCCAGCGTGGTCATTACCGTACAGCCTAAACATGGTACGGTAACCGTTAATGCCGATGGTACGGTAACTTATACGCCAAACCCTGGCTATGTAGGTGCCGACGACTTTACCTATACCGTAAAAGATACCAACGGACAAACTTCAAATCCGGCAGTTGTGAACATCACGGTAGTGGCCAGCAATCCGAAAGCGCTTGATGATGCTGATAAAACCCAGTTCAACAAACCGGTAGTTATTCCAGTAATCAAAAACGACGTGAAAGATGGCGCCGAACTAGATCCTACCAAGGTAGAAATCATCGGTCAGCCTAAAAACGGAACCGTTAAGGTAAATAGCGATGGTACCATTACCTATACGCCAAACAGTGGCTTCACCGGAAAAGATACCTTCACCTACCGCGTAAGAGATGCCTATGGCAACTGGACCAACGTAGCCAATGTTGAAGTAACTGTTGAAGGCTTCTTTATCCCTAACGTGATCACGCCTGACGGTGATGGCAAAAACGACTACTTTGTCATTGTAGGCTTGCCAAGCTATGACAGGGCTGAAGTTGAGTTCTACAACCGTTGGGGCAACCAGGTATACTATAGCAAAAACTACCAAAACAATTGGAATGGCGAGAACCTGAACGAAGGTACCTATTACTATACCATTAAGCTGATAAAAGGCAATACCAGCAGCACGATAAAAGGATGGGTTTTAATTAAACGTTAATCAGAAATTTTATCATGAGGTATTCAAGAGTAGAAATTATGAAAAAGCATTATATCAAAACAACAATCATTGGCTTAAGCTTAGTCCTTGCAGGTTTAAAACCTGCAGGAGCGCAGCAAAACATCCAGTTTACGCAATACATGTTCAATGCATTGAGCGTAAACCCAGCCTATGCGGGTTATAAGGAAGATTGGTTTGGCCAGATGGCGCTCCGTACCCAGTGGACGGGTCTAAATGGCGCGCCGAATACAGGGCAGGTTTCGATAGATGGCGTAGTAGATCCCGTAACCAAGCGTATGGGCGTAGGCTTGCAACTTACCGGCGATAAATTAGGCGCGCAATCATCGGCTTCGGCTTATGCCAATTTCGCCTACCGCTTAAGGCTCAATGCCGAAGATACCCAACGCCTGAGCTTCGGTTTGGCGCTAGGCGTAACCAACTATTCGCTCGATGGCACCAAACTCAACCCGGTTGATGCTAACGACCCTAATTTGCCAACCGGACAAATCAACAGCTATATTCCCGATGCGCGTTTTGGAGTTTACTATTACAATGAGAACTTTTATGTAGGAGCATCGGTTATGGATCTGCTGTCGGGCGACAAATCGAACAGCATTTTCAAGTGGGATGCCGGAACAACAGAAAACCTGAAGCGCAAGCGCCACATGTACATCATTGCCGGTATGCTCAACAACCTGTCAGACGAGGTAAGGTTAAGGCCAAGCATCCTGATCAAGGAAGATTTTAAAGGGCCAACCAGTTTAGATTTAAGCGCCATGTTCATTTTTAACGATAGGGTATGGCTGGGCGGTTCTTACCGTACAGGCTTAAACTTGTGGAATAAAGCCTACAGCCAAAACATTTCACTA
This sequence comes from Pedobacter sp. ASV12, assembly GCF_016429155.1. GTDB lineage: Bacteria > Bacteroidota > Bacteroidia > Sphingobacteriales > Sphingobacteriaceae > Pedobacter. The sequence continues at coordinate 6,995 of NZ_JAELUC010000038.1, forward strand.
AGCAACGTCAATTCCATTTCGGGCCTGGTGCAGTTCAATGTAAGCAGCCGTTTCAGGTTGGGTTATTCTTATGATTATATGCTGAACAAGCTGAGCTCGGTACAGTCGGGTTCGCATGAGCTGACTTTGGGCATTACCTTCAACAGGTCGCTTAACCGTTTGCTAAGTCCGAGGTTTTTTTAAAGAAGGTTATTCCGTACAAATAGAATTATGAAGAAGAAATATATCATCATTGCCACATTGATTGCCTGGGGTGCCAGTTTAACCACTGTATTTGCACAAGAACAGTTTAACCTTCGCGATCGAGCCAAGAAGTTATATAACGAATATCAATATTTTCAGGCCGTTCAGCTTTTTCAAAAGCTGGTAGACGTGAAAAAGCCCAAGCTCGAAGATTTGGAAAGCTTGGCCGATTGCTATGTAAAAATGAAAGACTACGAGGCTGCCGAAAACTGGTACGCCCGTGTAGTAGCCGTTCCAGAAAGCAAGCCAGAAAACCTGATCTTGTATGGCGAGGCCCTCAAATCGAACCTTAAATATGCAGAAGCCAAAAAAGTGCTGCAGCAATATGCCAGTACCACCGGCGACAATGCCCGCGTAAGCGTAGATATTGCCGGTTGCGACTCGGCAGTGGTTTGGTTGGCTAAGCCTACAACGCACCAGATCAAAAACCAGGCAGGCGTCAATACGCCACTTTCCGAGTTTTCGGTGTTCCCTTACCAAAAAGGGGTGTTCTTTACCGGCGAGCCGAACAGCAAATCGCTTAAAGATTTGTACGGCCGTACCGGTCGCCCGTACTTGCGCATTTATACCGCAAACAGAAACGAAGCCAACGACCTGTCTAATGCGGCTATCGATTCGGTGATCTACAACAAAGGCGAATACCATATCGGTCCGGTAATTACCAATAAGCTGGGTTCGGTATTGTATGTAACCAGAACCACAACCGGCAAAACGGTAGAAGTAAGCACGGTTGGCAAAAACAAGTACAATACCAACAACCTCGAGCTTTATTTCTTTAAGCAACTGGCCGGCAAATGGGTAGAACAGGCTTTTGCCTATAACAATGTAGAAAAATATTCGGTGGGCCATGCGGCGCTTAGTCCGGATGAGAAAACCTTATATTTCGTTTCTAACATGCCTGGTGGCTTGGGTGGCACCGATATATGGTACTGCGAATTGCAGGAAGATAAAACCTGGGGGCAACCTCAAAACGCAGGCCCGAGCATCAACACCGTAAAAGATGAGATGTTTCCTACCGTGGGTGATGATGGTACCCTTTATTTTTCGAGCACTGGCTGGCCTGGAATGGGTGGCCTTGATATATTCAGCACTAAGGGCAGCAAGCAAAGCTGGTCTAAGCCCGAAAACCTCAAATATCCGGTTAATTCGCCTGCTGATGATTTTGCCTTCCTTACCATTAGCAACAACGATAATTTAACTACTGGATTTCTTTCGTCTAACCGCAAAGGCGGCGTAGGCAGAGACGATATTTATAGCTTTAGCCACAGGGGAGAGCAACCAAAAGTAATTTTGGCCCTAAAAGGAGATGTGGTTAATAAAAAGTCTGGTGAAATCATCCCAGCTGCTGCAGTTACGTTATTCAGTGCGGGTCGCCAAGTGGTGGCCCGCAAAAGCAGCACCGAGCAGGGAACCTTCCTGTTCGACCTAGAACCGGGCAAGGATTACCAGGTATTGGCACAAAAAGAGAAGTTTTATGCAGATTCTACAACAATTTCTACTAAAGGTATTGACAAATCCCAAACTTTTGCCGTAAAATTGCAGTTGGAACCATTGTATGAGATAGGCAAAGCCATCGCATTGCAAAATATCCACTACGATTTTGACAAGGATAACATCAGGGCTGATGCTGCCAAAATTCTCGACGAATTGGTACGCACCATGCGCGATAACCCAACACTGGTAATTGAACTAGGATCACATACCGATAGCCGTGGGGTTGATAGCTACAATTTAGACCTATCGCAGCGCCGAGCAAGATCTGTAGTGAATTATTTGGTAAGCAGGGGCATAGCCAGAGACCGGATGGTGGCAAAGGGATACGGAGAAACCCAATTGCTGAATAAATGTAGCAACGGCGTAAAGTGTACAGCAGCTGAACACCAGGCAAACCGTCGCACAGAATTTAAAATTTTGAAATATTGAAGATATAAAAGATATTAGCAGCGCCTGGTTGAGCTCGGGCGTTTTGTTAATGCAGCTGTTATAATCTGATCTAAGAGCGTTTATTAAGGATGAAAGCTAAAAAGATGAAGATCCTTGCCGTTGCAATTATCCTAATTGCATTCCTGGCATTGGTTCTTATCATCATTGACAAATTATCAGGGGATAATTTAAAATGAGACTCATTAGAAACAGCTACAAAGCCCGACCTAGGTCGGGCTTTGTTTTTTATAAGGGCTTGGTCAATTAGTTTAATACTCGTTGGTCAATAGCCATCATTGACCGTCCAAAACCCTCCCCCTTTCCACCTTCCACCTTCCACCTTCCACCTTCCACCTTCTACCTTCCACCTTCTACCTTTAACCTTTAACCTTCCACCTTCTCAAGAAACCAACATCTTTTTATGGTATTTATTGCGGTAGTCGACAGGGGTAAGGCCGGTTATTTTCTTGAAAACATCCCTAAAAGCCTTGGTGTCGGTATAGCCCACATCAAACATCACCTCGGTAATGTTTTTCCGGCTCGATTCGAAACTGCGTTTAGCAGCCTCTATTTTTACCCTTTGTATATATTCGATTACCGTGTTGTTGGTAGCCTTTTTAAAGCGACGTTCAAAGCTTCTTCGGCCCAGGGGCACCATATCGGCCAATTGGTCAACCGTTAACTTGTCTTGGTAGTGCTCGTCTATAAAATCCTGGGCTTTTTTAATTTCTTCGTCGTTGTGTTTCTTTTGCCCCTGAAACATCATAAAGGCCAATTGGTTTTCGCGATCAATATCGATGGCAAAATACTTGGAAGCCAAGATGGCCGTGTCGCGGTCGGTATATTTCTCTACCAGGTAAAGCAGCAAGTTCCAATAAGAATTGGCACCTCCGCTCGAGTAAATACCCCGTTCTTCGGTAATGATGCTGCCATCAACCAGTTCAACATTCGGGAACATGTTTCTAAAGTCTGTGGCCAAATGCCAATGTGTAGAACACTTTTTGCCATCCAGCAATCCGGTAGAAGCCAATAAAAAAGCCCCTAAACATAGCGAAACCACTTCGGCGCCTTTGCGGTATTGCTCTACTATCCAGGGTTGCAGTTCCTTGTTCAGCTCCACGGCGTGGCTCATGTCGCCACTCAGGGCAGGAATAAAAATCAGGTCGGTTTTGGCAAGGTCGTCAATAAGCGTATCGGTATGTACCGAAAACAGGTTGTTGTTCAGCTTCATCTCTTTTTTTACGCCCACCAACTGTACATGGAACAAGGGAGCCTTGCCGGATGCGGTCAAAAAATCATTCACCGTGGTAAATAGATACCGGGGGTCTGCAATGGCTTCTATCACAGCAGTTTCGGGTACAAGGATGGAGATGTGTTTCATGGGCCGTATTTAATTTTGATGAAACAAATATAAGCGAAGGCTTTGTCGCAAACAACCCCTCGAATTGTCTTTTATACCCTATTCGGCACAAAGGGCTACAGGCTAAATTTGTAAGGTAAATAACAGTAAATATTGTTTTTTATCCTCATCAAGAAGTTTAACAAATGGCGCAGCTTTATTCATATCTTACTTTTAATGGCAATTGCAGGCAGGCCATGACCTTTTATCAAAGCTGTTTGGGTGGCGAATTGGAACTGCAAACCATTGGCCAAGCCCCCTTAAGCGAACCCTTACCCGCCAACATCAAAGCCTATATTGTACAGGCTACTTTGCGTAAAGACAATTTGGTGCTCATGGCAACCGATATGGTAGCCAATGAGGGCTTAAACTCGGGCAATTCGGTGTCGCTGTTGCTCAATTGCCAATCAGAACAGGAACTCCATCATTATTACCGTCAATTGGCTAGGCAGGGCCAGGCTACCCAACCTTTAGCAACCAATTTTTGGGGTGCCATATTCGGTTCGCTAACCGATCAGTTTGGTGTCAGGTGGCTGTTAAATTATGATCAAAGTTAGTTTGCTGGTTCATTAGCCTATTGGGCAGGGTGGTGCGTGGGTTGATTCCGCAAACAAATTCCAATTACTTTCGTTTACTTTGTATGCAAATGAGCTGGCATGAAACATAAGCCTTATTCAATAGCAGAAGAAGATATTATTAAGGTCCCTAAGTTTGAAGAAAGCGCAGGGTTTTACACCACCAAGCAACGGAGTAAAACGATGTCTAAAATTAGGGGGAAGCATAGCGTGCCCGAATTGTTACTCAGAAAGGCATTATGGGCCGCCAACATCCGTTTTCGTCTGCACAGAAACGACCTGCCCGGCAAGCCAGATATTGTGATCGACAAATACCGCTTGGCCATTTTTGTAGATGGCGATTTCTGGCACGGCTACGAATGGACCAAACGCAAACCCAAAAGCAATCTGGGTTTCTGGATACCCAAAATAGAACGGAACATGCAACGCGATAAATTTGCCAACGAAAGCTTGGGCTTAATGGGCTACAATGTAATGCGCTTTTGGGAGCATGAGGTAAAACAGAACCTCAAGGCCTGCGTAAATCAAATTCAACTGTATATCGAAGCCGCGCAAACTGGTCGAGTACCCGGCAACGATCAATGAAGATTTCTTCATGACGACAAAATGTTGAAAAAGATTGGAATTAAAATTTTAATTTAGGCCTTTGCCAATCAATCTGGTTGGTTTCCCCGTACAATATGAGTAAGAAATTTAAGGTAGGTAGCCTCTATGCAGGCGTTGGTGGCATTTGTCAAGGATTTATAGCGGCAGGAATGGAATTGGCCTGGGCCAACGAATTTGATAAATATGCCTGCATTACCTATCGCGAAAATTTTAAACATACGCTTCACGAAGGCGATGTATTTGAACTCGATCCCAAAACCCTGCAGCCCATTGATGTGTTGGCCGGTGGTTTCCCCTGTCAGCCTTTTTCTATTGCAGGCTATCGCAAAGGTTTTGAAGACCAGCGTGGCAACCATTTTTTCAGGATCATCCAATATGCCGAAGAACTGCAACCCAAGGTACTGTTGCTCGAAAACGTCAAAAACCTAACTTCTCACGATAAGGGAAACACTTTTAAGGTCATTATAGAAACTTTAAGAACTTTAAATTACACCGTTTTTACCAAAGTGCTCAACTCCAAAGAGTTTGGCAATATCCCCCAAAATAGGGAACGTATCTACATTGTGGCCTTTAAAAACAATGCGCAAGGCGAAGACATTTATGGCAAACACTTTCAATTTCCCGAGCCTCTGCCTTTAAAGGTTAAAATTAGCGACCTGATCACCCCGCACGAAGTGGCGCGCAAATATTATTATGGACCAGACAAGATGATCCATAACGAATTGGCGCAAAACGTAAGGTCGAAGGAAACGGTTTACCAATGGCGCAGGCATTACGTGCGCGAGAACAAGCAAAATGTTTGTCCAACCTTAACGGCCAACATGGGCATGGGTGGCCATAATGTGCCAATTGTTTTAACCGAAGAGGGTATCAGGAAACTCACGCCGGCAGAATGCTTCAGGTTTCAGGGCTTTCCAGAAGATTTTAAACTGCCAGCCATTTCAGAAGCCCAGCTGTACAAACAAGCGGGCAATTCGGTAACCGTACCGGTTATTGCCAGGATTGCCACCAACATTAAATATGCTTTGTTGCAGGAGCCTGCAGTTGCTCAAGGCAAGACAAAAGGCAAAAAGAAAGCTACGGCGTAGCTGGATGTAGCTTTTTGAGCAATTGTTCGAAAGTATGCATATCGCCGCTCTGTACATAATAGTTCGGGGCATCCATGCTGATCTTGCCATTCAGCCATGCATTCTGGGGCAAAATGAATCTGCAGTTGATCAGTTCTTTCAGCTCGCCCTTTCCGATGCATCCGGCAATATCAAACTCCCAGTTTTCGGCAAAAAACAGTGCTTTTAAGGCTTCGTATGCAGGCTTGTCATGAGCCAATAGAGGATGATGGGCAAACAAGGTCTTGCCATCGGGCTTGATGCGGCATAAAATGAAGAAATCGTAGCAAGAACCATCCGGAATGTAATGGGCGTCTTCATCCCAGTCTTTGGTTTCCAATAGCATCAGATTCGAAAAATGCGCAGCCGATTTAATGCTGAGCTTATTGCCCAGACAGTCGAAATCGCCATTGTCCCAAATGCCTTTGCCCATCACGTTCAAGTCGGGTGGGCACAAGGTGATGCCATGTTCGCTAAATTTTCTGTATATCCCAAATTCGGCCAGCTTTCCCTGTAACGTATTGATGAAAAGTTCGCCCGGGCTCCGATGGGTATGGCCACCCGAACGGATGTTTCGATGATGCCCTTCGGTAAAGCACATGGTATAGGCAAAGTCAAAAGCCTCTGGCAAGAAATCGTTTAGGCTAAATAAAGAGTTAAACGCTCTTTTGCTGTTGACGGTAAAATTTTGAAAACCGGTTCGAGAAAGTCTTTGGAACTTGGCCATTTCAAATAGGTTAGCTTCCTAAAGATAGCTAAAATTGAAAAGCCTGTTTGCTTATTAATGGAATTAAGCTACGAATAAACCTTTTTTGCTGATGTAAAGTGCGCCAAGGCCACCAACTGCTATTAAAATAACCCAAGTATAATCGTCTAAAGGAAGGTTCATCGGAGCGCAGTTGTTATCGGCAGGGTTGAAATAATAAACCGTACCCCAGTTTACGCCAATTACTTGGCATTTGTCATTGCTGTCAGTACGCGGAGAAATTCTATTGTCTCTAATGCCACAGTTAGAATCTCCATCCCACCACCTGATGGTGATAGGCTCACTTGCATAATAAGTTGGGTAACCAGAAGCATTTACGCCGCCTGTGGCGTTAGGATAAATGGTGTTGCCAACGTTGCAACCGTAATTGGCCATTGCGCTGAAAGAAAGGATAAGTAGAGAAGCGGCTAGAATATATTTTAAAAATTTCATGACTTTGGATGTTACGTGTTATAACACCCATTAGGCAACTTGTAGGCCAGCTCGAAAACGCAGCAGCCTAGCTTTGTCATGGAAATTTCAGGGAGGGCCTCTATCTGTGTTTAAACATATATGTTGATGCGTAAATAGGCCCCAAATATTCTTTTAGGCGGTTTTGGAGAAAAACCAAAAATTAACTACGATGTGGAAATATGGGGAATTATTTGCTCGGTGTGAATTCCACGATTTGGGGAAATGGGATTAGGGTTGTTAATTATTAAGCAAAATATTTAGCTTTGATTAATAAAATGAAAGCTGGACAAAAATTATGGACTTGGGATGAGTTAATCCTCGCCATGAATCTTTATTGCAATTTGCCATTTGGAAAAATGCATCGCCTCAATCCAGAGGTCATTGAATTAGCTTCAGTTATTGGGAGAACGCCTAGTGCTGTTGCCTATAAACTAGGCAATTTGGCCAGTCTTGATCCGAGTTTAAAGGCACGGGGCATAAAGGGTACTGACCATAGAGGAGGTCTTGATGACAAGATCTGGGAAAGATTTTATCAGCATTGGGATGACTTGCCATTCGAAGCCGCTGAAGCTTACCAAAGAATAAGCGGAGGTGAAATACAATACTTAGCCATGCTTTTGGGAGCTGAAATCCCTGAAGGAAAAACAAGGGCGCAATTCATAAAAGCGAGAGTGGGACAACGCTCTTTTAGGAATTGGGTGCTGTCTTCATATAGTTATACTTGTTGTATTACCGGAATTAAACAACCTGAGTTATTAATCGCAGCACACATCAAGCCTTGGAGTATCGACGAAAAAAACAGAATGAATCCGAGTAATGGATTGTCCTTAAATGCTTTGCATGATAAGGCGTTTGAGCATGGCTATTTTACCATAACCCCTGATTACCTCATTAAAGTTTCGCCGTTAATTCTAAAACAGAAAAATAAGGCAATGGATTTTATCGTAAATTTTGAAGGCAAAAAAATTACATTGCCTTCAAAATTCTTACCTGATCCTGAACTTTTAAACTATCATAACGAAAAATGCTTTAAGCATTGAGCTTATATCGCCTTCGTCATCTCCTTCAAAAATTCCCTTTCTTCTTCGTTCAATAATGGACTTAAACTGTTATAAACCTTTTCATGATAGCTGTTGAGCCAATCAATATGGCTTTGCTCCAACAGTTCTTTCTTCACAATTGTGGTATCGATAGGGGCCAAGGTTAAAGCCTCAAACGCATAGAATTCGTTAAATTCGTTGGTTTGGTCTTTCACGGTCAGTACCAAATTCTCGATGCGGATTCCATGTTTGCCCGGGCGGTAAATGCCTGGTTCAATCGAAGTAATCATACCCAATTCTACCGGAACGGCGGTTGCGGTTGGATTAAATACCTGCGGACCTTCGTGTACGTTTAAAAAATAGCCCACGCCATGGCCGGTACCGTGGCCATAGTTCAGTGCATAATCCCACATCGGCCTGCGGGTAATGGCGTCGATCTGGTAACCACAGGTGCCTTTTGGAAAACGGGTTTTGCAACCTTCAATCATGGCTTTCAATACCAAGGTGTAATCTGTGCTTTCTTCCTCGGTGTTGTTGCCCATCGGCATCACACGGGTAATATCGGTGGTGCCATAACGGTATTGTCCACCCGAATCGACCAAGAAAAGGCCTTCGGCTTTAATGGCTACATTGCTGGCTTCGGTAGACGCGTAATGAGGCAAGGCTCCATGTGCCCGGTAGGCCGAAATGGTATTGAAGCTTTCGCCGATAAATCCCTCCTGGGCAGCCCTGAAGGCGCTAAGCTGGGCGGCAGCGGAAAGCTCCGTCATCTCAATCTTGCCTACGTTTTCTTTTACCCATTTTAAAAACTGTGTGATGGCTACGCCGTCTCTGCGCATTACTTGGCGCGTGTTTTCTATCTCTGTTTCGTTTTTAACGGCTTTGAGGTGGGTTGAAGGATTGGTCTCCAATACACGGTTAACCGAAGCGGGTATCAATTTATAGAGTGCAAAGCAATTGCGTTTCGGGTCGATCAGAATGGTGCTCTCGGCCCTCAGAAACTGCAGGTCTTTGGCAATGGTGTCGTAGCCCAATAGCTCTACGCCGTTTGCATTTAAGGTGGCTTTGTCGGCCGCGTTTAGTTTGTCGTGCTGTATGTACAACGTAGCCTGATCGGGCGTAATGAGCGCAAAACCCAAAACCACTGGGTTGTAGCTTACATCCGAACCACGCAGGTTAAACAGCCAAGCCAGATCGTCTAAAGAAGAAATCAGGTGGCTATCGGCATGGTATTGCTTCAGGTATGCCCTAACTGCGGTCAGTTTGTCGGCTGTCGATTGGCCCGTATAGGTCTCGGCTATTAAAAATGCAAGCTCTTTGGGCAAGGCTGGCCTGTTTGCCCAGATTGGAGTTAGGTAATCCTTGTTCTCAAAACGGATGTCCTTGTAGGCCAGTTGCTGCTGCAAAAGTTCGCCTAATAAAATCGAAACCAATTTTTCGTCGAAAGCAATGATGGCATTCTGTTTTAAAGTGCCACCCAGCCATTGGATATATTCGGGCGCATGTTGCACCTTCAGTTTGACCAATTCAAAGCCGCTGCCTTTCAGTTGTTCTTCGGCTTGTTCAAAATACCTCGAATCTGCCCACAAGCCGGCAAAATCGTGTGTAATTACCACCGTACTTACCGAGCCTTTAAAACCGGTGGTAAAAGCAATGCATTTATAGTGGTCGGGCAAATATTCGCTGATGTGCGGATCTGCCGATGGAATAATATAAGCGTCAACGCCATCGGTCTTCATTTGTTCGCGGATGGCATTCAGTTTTTCAGGATACGTCATGCGCAAATCTAAACGAAAAAGAATTTAAAGTGAAAGCTAAAAAAGAGTTTATGGCATTCGAACGACGTTCGTTGTGCCTGTTCGACTTAAATATGTTGATTTATCTGCAAATTTTAACCTGTTTTCGTTTGTTTTTAAATTTTTTGGGTTAATATTGATTTTGCTTTCTCAAAAATGAAGGTTCTCCAGTTTACCATACCTGTTGCTCACGATCGTACAGTCATTGTGCAGGAAGACAATATGCCTCATTTTTATCCTTACCTGCACCGTCACCGCGAAGCACAGCTGATTTGGATTAAAGAAGGGGAGGGAACATTGATAGTGGCCAACAATATGTATGCATTTCAAAAGGGCGAAGTATACCTGTTGGGTGCTAACCAGCCCCATTTGTTGAAGAGCAATCCGGTTTACTTTGAAGAAAACAGCGGACTGAAGATCCAGTCGCTCATGATCTTTTTCGATCCGCAGGGAAAACTGGCGCCTGTTTTGGCATTACCCGAAATGCAATGGCTGGCCACTTTTATACAACAGCATCAAAATGGATTTAAGGTACCCCAAGCCTATCAAGATCACCTGGTTAGCCTGATGCAGGCCGTGCAACAAGCTGGGAGTATGGAGGTCATGACTAGTTTTTTGAGTTTGTTTCAGTCGCTACAACAGCTGAACAGCCAATTAGAACCCTTGTCTACTTCTATTTTGCCGGGCTTTTCGGAAAGCGAGGGGCTAAGAATCGGCCATATTTTTAATTTCCTGATGCAAAACTATCACCGCAACATCAGTTTGGAAGAGGTAGCCGCCGAAGCCCACCTCACTCCGCAGGCCTTTTGCAGGTATTTTAAAAAACATACTCGGCAAACTTTCGTTGCTTTTTTGAACGAACTGCGCATTAACGAGGCCTGCAAAAAATTAACCAGCAGCCAATTCGAAAATATTGCGAGCGTGGCTTATACTTGCGGCTTTAACAACATCACCAATTTTAACCGTGTTTTCCGCTCGGTAAAAGGCCAGGCGCCCAAGGCCTATTTTAAGCGTTTATTGCAGATTTGAAATAAAATTACCCATGTTTTCAGTTTTAATTTATTTGTTGGGTTAAAATCCGTTAATTCTTCATCAAAACCCGTCAAAATTTATGGTCTTGTCTTTCTACTTTTGGTTCAGGTGATTGTTGGTAACGGCAATGCCTTTCAACCCAAACTTAAACCGATTGAAAGCATGGGGCTATCCTAATTAGTCAACCACCAGGAAGAATGGTCAACTAATGGGAAGGCTTCATGAGCATTAAAAAATTGAACAGATGAAAAACGTAGCATGGCAAGGTGTTTATCCTGCACTTTTAACTCCATTTAAAGAGAACGACGAAATAGATTATCCTTTGTTCCAAAAAAACCTCGATGCCCAACTGGCCGCCGGGGTCGACGGTATCATTATTTGTGGCTCCTTGGGCGAAGCCAGTACCCTAAGCAGTGCCGAAAAGCTGGAATTATTGGCTTATTGCGTAAAAACCATCAACGGCAGGGTGCCGGTTATCCTGAATATTGCGGAGCAGGTAACCAAGGATGCGATCGCCATGGCTCAACAGGCAGAACAAATCGGCGCCGATGGCCTGATGCTGTTGCCACCACTGCGCTACAAAGCCGATGATGAAGAAACGCTTGCCTATTTTAAAAGCGTGGCTAGTGCTACTTCACTGTCTATCATGATTTACAACAATCCGGTTGACTACGGCATTAAGGTTTCTGTCGAGATGTTCGAAGAGTTGGAGCCCTTTGCCAACATACAGGCCGTGAAAGAAAGCACGAGGGATGTTTCGAACGTAACGCGAATGATCAACCGTTTTGGCGATCGTTTTAAGATTTTATGCGGCGTAGATCCATTGGCCTTCGAATGCCTGGCTTTGGGTGCCCATGGTTGGGTAGCTGGCTTGGTTGATGCCTTTCCGGCCGAAACCGTGGCCATTTATCGACTGGTTAAAAATAACCGCCATGCCGAAGCGTTAGAAATCTATCGCTGGTTTTTGCCTTTGTTGGAGTTGGATATCCATGCCAAATTGGTTCAATACATCAAGTTGGCTGCAGAGGCTACCGGCATTGGCTCGGAATATGTTAGAGCGCCTCGCCTGGTTTTAAAAGGCCAGGAACGTGCCTATGTGCAACAGGTTATTAACGAAGGCCTTGTTGCCCGTCCAAAATTACCGGCGTATTTGGATTTGGCAGTCGCAGTTCTTTAACTTCGTTTAAGTAAAACAAGAAAATCATGTATCAAGATACCAGTATAGCCATGCTTGATGAGCTGTTGGCCAGTTCGGTAAAAGCTTATCACCAGTACAAAACCTATTCGCTAAAGCAACGTGCCGATTTTATGCGTGCCATTGCCAAAGAAATCGAATTGTTAGGCGATGGGCTCATTGAAACTGCCCATGCAGAAACCAATTTGCCAGCTGCCCGTTTAATGAACGAAAGAGCTCGCACTATTTTTCAGCTCAACAGCTATGCCGATGCTGCCGAACAAGGCAATTGGCTGGAAGCGAGTATCGATACGGCTTTGCCTGAACGAACGCCGCCCAAACCCGACTTGAGAAAAATGCTCGTGCCTTTGGGTACGGTTGTGGTTTTTGGGGCCAGTAATTTTCCTTTTGCCTATTCTACCGCTGGCGGAGATACGGCTTGTGCTTTTGCAGCCGGTTGCCCGGTGGTGGTAAAGGCCCATCCGGCGCATGCCAAAACCTCTACTTTGGTAGCCGACGCCATTTATAAAGCTGCTCGGCAATGCCAAATGCCTGATGGAATTTTTCACCACGTCTATGGAGCTGGTTTCGAAACCGGCGAATACCTGGCCAAACATCCTGCCGTAAAGGCCATCGGTTTTACGGGTTCTTTTAGCGGGGGCAAAGCCCTGTTCGACTGGGCCAACCAACGTAAAAACCCCATTCCGGTTTTTGCCGAAATGGGCAGTGTGAATCCTGTTTTTTTGTTGCCCGAAAAACTGCAGGCAGAAGCTGAGGGGCTGGCCAAGCAATGTGCGGGTTCCGTTACCCTGGGCATGGGCCAGTTCTGCACCAATCCGGGTTTGCTTATTGCTATTGATGGCGAGGGATTAGACCGTTTTGTACAGCACCTGCGCAAAGAAATTAAAAGTATTATCCCCAGCAAGATGTTGCATACTGGCATTGCCAAAAATTTCGGCGAAAAACTAGAAAAGGCCTTGGCCCAAAAAGGAGTGCAGCTGCTCACCCAAACCGAACAAAACATTGGCGAAGGTGAAGGCCTCATCAGTATTGCCACCACCACCGCGCGTACTTTTTTAAATAATCCGGTATTGCACGAAGAGGTATTTGGGCCTTATTCGCTCATTATCCAATGCCAAAACGAAGCAGAAATGCTGGAGATTGCCCAAAAACTGGAAGGCCAGCTAACGGCAACCTTAATGGCCACCCCAAAAGACATGAGGCAGCACCGCGAGTTGCTAACCTACGTACAGGAGATCTGTGGGCGTTTTATCCTGAACAATGTGCCAACGGGCGTAGAAGTAAGCTTGCCTATGCAGCATGGCGGGCCATTTCCAGCCAGTACCGATAGCAGGTTCACTTCGGTAGGAGCCGATGGGATTAAGCGCTTTGCCCGTCCGGTTTGCTTTCAGAACTGGGGCGATGAATTTTTGCCAGACGAGCTTAAAAACGGCAATCCTTTGCAAATATGGAGAACCGTAAACAATGAGCTTACCCACGATGCCATTTCCTAAAAATATCAGCCAATGAAAAAAACATTCAGTTGCATAGATGCACATACCTGCGGCAATCCGGTAAGGGTAGTGGCTGGCGGAGGCCCGATCTTGGCGGGCAACAGCATGATGGAGCGTCGCCTGCATTTTTTAAGGGAATACGATTGGATCAGAAAAGGATTGATGTTCGAACCTCGCGGACACGACATGATGAGCGGCAGCATTTTATATCCACCAATCGACCCTGCAAATGATATTGGTGTACTTTACATAGAAACCAGTGGCTGCTTGCCTATGTGTGGCCACGGTACCATCGGTACGGTAACCATTGCCATTGAAGAAGGCTTGGTCATGCCTAAAGTACCCGGAAAGCTAAGACTAGAAACTCCTGCTGGCCTGGTGCTGGTCGAATATGTGCAGGAAGCCGGCAAGGTTAAATCGGTGAAGCTGATTAACATCAAATCGTACCTGGCTGCCGAATCGCTGGAAATTGATTGCCCGGATTTGGGGAAACTAACCGTTGATGTGGCCTATGGCGGAAATTTCTATGCCATTGTTGATCCGCAGGAAAATTTTAAAGGCATTGAAAACCACACGGCCGATCAGTTGGTAGGCTGGAGCAGGGCCTGTCGAAAGCAGATGAACGAACGCTACAGTTTTGTCCATCCAGAAGATGCCAATATCAATGGCCTGAGCCATTTTTTATGGACTGGTGCAACCATTTCGCCTGAGGCTACGGCCAGAAACGCGGTTTTTTATGGCGATAAAGCAATCGACCGCTCGCCTTGCGGTACAGGCACATCGGCGCGTATGGCACAATGGTTTGCCAAGGGAAAGCTGAGAAAGGGAGATCGCTTTGTTCACGAAAGCATCATCGGTTCGCAGTTTGTGGGCACCATCGAAGAAGAAACCACCATTGCCGGTAAACCCGCCATCGTACCCGGTATACAGGGCTGGGCCAAGGTAACGGGCTACAATACCATTTTTATTGACGACGACGATCCTTATGCACATGGATTTCAGGTCATTTAATTTTTCAGTTGGCAGTTTTCAATTACCAGTCAATAGTAGCAATTTAACAATAACAACAATAGCAGTTCCCCCTTTACATCAATCATGAATCCTTATCCGGCTAAACCCTCAGTAATTATTATCGGCGGTGGCATTATTGGTCTTTGCTCGGCCTATTACTTGTTAAAGCAAGGCTATCAGCCTACGGTCATTGATCAGGGAAACCTGTTGGATAACTGTTCTTCGGGCAATGCAGGCATGATTGTGCCCAGCCATTTTGTGCCTTTGGCAGCACCTGGGATGATCAGTCAGGGAATTAAATGGATGTTCGACAGCAAAAGTCCATTCTATGTCAAGCCTTCCCTTAATCCGGCATTGCTTTCGTGGGGTGTGAAATTTTGGAAACATGCCAACGCCCAACATGTGGCCAACTCGGCCGTACCACTTCGCGATCTGCATTTGTTGAGCAAGCAATTGTATGACGAGCTGGAAAAAGAACCTGAATTGGATTTCGGGCTCGAGAAAAAAGGCATACTCATGCTCTACAAAACACAGGCAACGGGCCATGAAGAAATCCACTTGGCCAGCCAGGCGCAGCAATTGGGGCTAGATGTGGCCGTACTCAATGCCCAACAAGTACAGGATTTAGAGCCAGATACCGAGTTAAATGTATTGGGAGCGGTACATTACCGTTGCGACGGCCATTTATATCCCAATGCTTTGGTACAGCAACTTATTGCCTATTTGCAACGCAACGATGTGCAGCTAATCACCCATTGTAAAGTAACTGGCTTTGAAATAGACCATGGAGAAATCAAGGCCATAAAAACAGAAAAGGGAAATTTTGTGGCCGACTTAACGGTCATGACTGGCGGAGCCTGGCTCCCAGAGCTCGCTAAAATGGCCAAACTCAATATCCCGGTCATGCCAGGCAAAGGTTACTCCTTCATGGTCGACCCTCAACAAAAGAAAATACATCATCCGGCCTTGTTGCTGGAAGCCAGAGTGGCAGTTACCCCTATGAATGGCCAGGTACGTTTTGGCGGAACGATGGAAATTGCACCAATCAATAAACAGATCAACCAAAAAAGAGTACAGGGCATCGTTGATGCTATTCCACAGTACTATAAAGACCATCAGGTAGCCATGCCCCAGTTGGATCAAATATGGTATGGCTTTAGGCCCTGCTCGCCCGATGGCTTGCCTTATATCGGCTATAGCCAGCATCTCAACAACCTGATTATTGCCGGCGGACACGGCATGATGGGACTGAGCTTAGGGCCTGCTACAGGTAAACTAGTTGCTGAGCTAGCCTTAAAGCAGCATGGCCTATCGGTTCCGATAACGGCCTTCGGGCCCGAACGCTTCAAATAGCGAGGCGTTTATAGCGCAACAGGTAAAAGGCAAAGCCTGCAGCAATGAGCACTAACACAGTTGACAGCTTATCTAGGGGCAGGCTGCAACTATTGGTATAAGTTGCTCTAAGGCCGCAAAGACCACTAGCCACAGAGCATGGTGTAGTACTGGTTGTCGCTACCCAAGAACATCCGGGAGGTACATCTACATAGGTAGAAAATGAATAATTAGATCCTCCACACAAACTCGTTCCGCTTGCTGGAGAGTAGAACAGCCTGCTTGTTGGAATGGATGAGCCTTGTAAAATACAGCCTGTATAGGTTTGGGCTTTGGAGGCAAAAGCAATAAGAAGGATGATGAAAAAAACAATTGATTTTCTTTTCATAGTAGCTCAGAAAATCCAAAGCAAGTGCCAAGGACTTTTTGGGGAGCCATCATGCATCGTTAGGGTTGCGTTAAAATTGGCTTAGGGTCTCAAAAAGAACCATTTTTTGAGGTTTGATGACATTTGTTTGGGTTGGTTTTTATGTTTGCCAACGCCGATGGAGCCGGAAAATTAATCTACGAATCGAGGAGCTTTTACGCGAGCAGCGGCCTGCTGCGCCTCCTCAACAACGAAAAGACCGCGCCGCCTACAAGCAGCAAAGCTGCCCAGGCATAACCATCCAGTGGACAATTGTCTATCACGTAATTTCCCTTTACGCCGCAACCGCCGCCTACAATACAGTTTCGATAATTGGGACTGGTGATAAGACTTAATGGATTTGGAGAAACCGTACACTGCGGACTAAAAGTAGTATATACGTTAGGATCGAAACGTTCAACATTGTTAAAGCCATTGCAACTGGTAAAGGTGCCCAACGATTTGGTGTACACTTTGTAATCGGCAATGTAGGTGTCGTAGGTTACAATGCAACCACTTTGGGCTTTGGCATTTAAACTTAAAAGAAAAAACAGGCTAAAGAATAGGTTAATGATTTTCATAATAGGATGTTAAGATTAATCTATGGTTTTCAAACGGAGTGCCATTGATGACCTTAACGCCTATAATTAATCAAAGGTTTAATATGTTAATTTTTGGTTATTTTATTTAATTTTGAGTGTATCTATGATTGTTTAATTGTCTATAATTAAGTACCTTATCTCGTTAATATGTATTAAATATATTTAATCTATAGATTTAGTAGTATTTATTTAAAATATTGCTATTTTTGAGAAGTTTTGATTCAAAGAACTTTTCCATGCAATTATCATTCACTTCGACAATAAGCGTTCAACAAGATTTGACAAAGGACCGGCCTATTGTCCTGCTTCACGGCCTATTGGGGCAGTTGAGCAATTGGAAACACGTTAAAGAACGTTTTGGGTACAAGTATCGGGTTTTTGCGCCCGAATTACCTTTGTTTAATGGATTGCGGGGCAACAACCTCGAACGGTTGGTGCAGTTTCTGGAAAACTACATTGTCCAGAACCAAATCGACCAGCCGGTTCTGGTCGGCAATTCGTTAGGTGGGCACATCGCCTTGCTCTATACGTTAAAACATCCCAAAAAAGTAGCTAAACTGGTACTTACGGGCAGTTCTGGTCTATACGAGAACACATTTGGAGGCACTTTTCCAAGAGTTAAGGATTATAGCTACATCAAAGGGAAGGTAGAAGATGTTTTTGAGCGGAAAGAAGTGGTAGACGAAGCCCTGGTTAACCACATTTTCGAAATCGTGCAGCAAAAATCAAAAGCTTTAGCCATTATCGGTTTGGCCAGAGATACACAAAAACAAAACCTTAAAAACCAGTTGCCCCACATTAAAGTACCTACTTTGCTGCTTTGGGGTTTACAGGATGTGGTTACGCCTCCGGCGGTTGCCGAACAGTTTAAGGAACTATTGCCACAAGCTAAGTTGCATTACCTCAACAATTGTGGCCATGCGCCCATGATGGAACAACCCGAACTTTTTAACCTGCACCTGAGTAATTTTTTAGCCAGTAACTATGCCTGTTAACTACTTGGCTTTTGCCATTCCAGCCTTTTTCCTTTTTCTGTATCTCGAATATCAGCTGGCTGTTAGGCTAAAGAAAAAGCACCTGTTCAGGTACGAGAGTTCGGTAGCCAACGTAAGCATTGGCATAGCAGAGCGTTTGCTCAATTTGTTTGTTGCCGGTAGTTTCTACGACCTTTTTCAGTATATCTATAAAAATTATGCTTTATTCCACATCCCCAATACCTGGTGGGTGTGGGTATTACTCATTTTGATTACCGATTTGATTTGGTACTGGTATCATCGGTTGGGGCATGAGGTTAATTTTTTATGGGCGGCCCACATCGTACACCACCAAAGCGAGGAGTTTAACCTCAGCGTATCGGCCAGGATTACGACCTTTCAGGCCTTGATCAGGAATGTATTTTGGTGTGCTTTGCCCTTTTTGGGCTTCCATCCGGCATTGGTGATGGTTATTTTGACCGTTCACGGTACTTATTCGTTCTTTACCCATACCCAGCTGATCGGTAAGCTGCCCTGGCTCGAATATGTTTTCATTACGCCCTCCCTGCACGGTGTACACCATGCCAGCGACGAGAAATACCTCGATAAAAATTACGGCGATGTATTTGTGTTTTGGGACAAGTTGTTCGGCACTTTTCAGCAAGAAGAAGAAGCGCCCCAATATGGTTTAACGCACCCCATTAAAAGCCATAGCTTTCTGTGGCAGCATTTTCACTACTATTTGGAACTGGATGAGGCCGCCAGGAGGGTAGGAGGCTTGGGCAACAAGCTCAAAGTTTGGTTCGGCCATCCGGCTACCATCGATCAAGCCATCAGGCCGGTCTTGGAAAGACGTTTTCTACAGCATCAAGTCAGCGGGCCATATCGCTTTAAATTTAAGCAATACCTTAATTTTCAGCTCGCGCTTTCGGTCTTGCTGCTTACTTTCGTTACAGCCTGTTTTGCTTTTTTGGGGCTCGACGATAAGCTGTTTGTTTTAGGCTTTGTATTGATTACGCTGGTCAACTGTGGCGCCCTGCTCGAACAGCGCAAGTGGATTTACTACCTCGAATGTATCAGGCTGATGATGCTGGTGGCCTATGTTTTCTGGAAGTTCGATCTCTTTGCATGGATTTTTATCCCGGCGCTGATCCTTATTTTGCTCGAAAGGATCTTTTACCTCAGCCAACTGTACCGCAATTATGTGCTGCGATACGAAAAGGTAGAAAAAGTATAGTCGAGAAGCTGCAATAGCCTTTGCATTTCTAAATTTTTATTA
Source organism: Pedobacter sp. ASV12 (assembly GCF_016429155.1). Classification (GTDB taxonomy): domain Bacteria; phylum Bacteroidota; class Bacteroidia; order Sphingobacteriales; family Sphingobacteriaceae; genus Pedobacter. The sequence continues at coordinate 26,226 of NZ_JAELUC010000038.1, forward strand.
GCTTTGTTCATATGCTGTCTAAAAAAACAAAGTATGCCATAAAAGCATTGGTGGTTTTAGGAAAAAACATCAATGAACCGCCAATGCAGATTGCCCGTATTGCGGAAGAGGAGCATATTCCGAAAAAATTTTTAGAGCAGATCTTGCTTGACCTGCGTAATGCAGGCTACCTGTACAGCAAAAAAGGTGCTGGCGGTGGATATAGCCTCAATAAAAACCCGGCTGATATTTACTTGGTCGATATTTTGCGCATTACCGATGGCCCTATTGCCATGGTACCCTGTGCCAGCCTTAAGTTTTACCACAAGTGCGACGAGTGTCATGATGAGGTAACCTGTGGCATCCGTAAGGTCTTTATCGATGTGCGCGATGCAACGCTGAAAGTATTGAGCGAAACCAGTATCGCCCAGATCATCGAAAAGGAAAAAGCACCTTTGCTCGATCTTTAACCATTCTTTTACGGTATTGCCAACGGTTTCCGATTTGACTGTCGAAGCCGTGAATGGCTTGTTGCGCGATTGAATTACCCTTGATTTTTGCGTTGGCTGTAACCCCAAAAAGAAATAAAATAAAAAATAAATTACTACTAAATCTATATACTTTATATATTTGCTAGAATTAAGCTGATTGTTCAGACTGTTTTTAGCCTGCAAAAAGCTGATAGCGAATAAAAACTACCTATAAAAACACCGAATGCAGAGTTTCAGAACAGAATTAGAAAATCCTATAGTAGAGCAGGATATCATCGATTTAGAAAAAAAGATCTATGATTTCAGGGCGGGTAAGATACACGAAGAGCGTTTCAGGAGTCTGCGTTTGGCGCGTGGCATTTACGGGCAGCGTCAGCCTGGCGTACAGATGATCCGCATCAAGCTGCCTTTCGGAAAATTGAGCTTCAAACAATTGTTGCGTATTGCGGCTATTGCCGACGAATATGCCAATGGCAACCTGCATTTAACCACCCGTCAGGATATACAGATCCACTATGTGAGCCTAGATCGAACCCCCGAGCTGTGGGCCAAGCTAGAGCAGGATGATATTACCTTGCGCGAGGCTTGCGGCAATACGGTAAGAAACGTAACCTCATCGCCCAATGCGGGCATCGATCCCGACGAGCCTTTTGATGTTTCGCCTTATGCCCATGCCGTGTTCAGCTATTTCTTGCGCAATCCCATTTGCCAGGAGATGGGGCGCAAAATCAAGATTTCGTTTTCATCAAGCGATAAAGATACGGCCTACAGCTATATCCACGATTTGGGCTTCATTCCCAAACTCAACGAAGCCGGAGAAAGGGGCTTTAAAGTAATGTTTGCCGGCGGCTTGGGCGCACAACCCTTTTTGGCCAGTGCCGTGCACGAATTTTTGCCCGAAGACCAGCTTATTCCTTTCAGCGAATCGGTATTGCGTGTTTTCGACCGTTATGGCGAACGCACCAACAGAAACAAGGCCCGTTTAAAATACCTGGTGCAGAAATTAGGGTTGGAAGAAGTGCTGCGTTTGGTAGAAGAGGAGCGATTGGCCAATAAAGTAAAAAGCTTTACGGTTGACCGTAATTCGGTACAACAACCCGAAGTGCCTGTTGCCGTCGACTACCCGAAAGTTGAAATTCAGGACCAGCTGCGCTACCAGCAATGGCTAGACACCAACGTGGTTGAACAAAAACAGCAGGGTTTTTACGCCGTTTATGTAAAAGTGCAGATTGGTGATATCAAAACCGATCAGGCGAGGGCCTTTGTAGCCGCGGTGAGGCCTTATGTTGCCGATGAAATCCGCGTTACCCAAAACCAGGGATTGTTGCTCAAATTTGTACGTAAAGAAGCTTTGCCAGTGCTTTATGCCAACTTGCATGAACTTGGCTTGGCCGAATTGGGCTTTGATAGTTTGGCCGATATTACCACTTGTCCGGGAACAGATACCTGTAACCTGGGCATATCAAACAGCATGACCTTGGCCAAGGTATTGGAACAGACCATTCAGCACGATTTCCCGGAGTTTATTTACGAAAAGAACATCAAAATAAAAATCAGCGGCTGTATGAACTCTTGTGGCCAGCATGGTTTGGCCGAAATTGGTTTCCACGGCAGTTCGCTTAAAGCAGCAGGCAAGGTAGTGCCGGCCGTACAGGTAATGCTGGGTGGCGGTACCGTAGGCAATGGTGTAGGCCGTGTAGCCGAACGTATAATCAAGGTGCCGTCAAAAAGGGCAGGCCTGGTGTTGCACGTCTTACTAAACGATTTTAAGGCTCAGGGCAATGGAGAAACTTTCCATGCTTATTATGATGGCAAAGGCAAGGATTATTTTTATCAGCTTTTAAAGCCCCTAGCCGATTTGAATGAATTGCAGGCAACAGATTTTGTGGATTGGGGCCATGAAGAGACCTTTGAAACCGCTATTGGCGTAGGCGAATGTGCCGGAGTGGTTATCGATTTGGTGGCCACTTTGTTGCTCGAGGCCCAAGAAAAACTGGACTGGGCCACAAGAGCCCTGGCTCATGGCGCTTATGCCGATTCGATTTACCACACCTATAGCGTATTGGTTAGTGCAGCCAAATCTTTGCTGCTCGACAAAGGCATCAACAGCAGCACGCAAATTGGTGTAATCAAGGAATTTGATACCCAGTATGTAGCAAATGGAGAGTTTGCTTTCGAGCCCAGCTTTCAGGAAATCGCCTTGCAAATCAACAAAAATGAGCCTAGCCAGGCTTTTGCCGAAAGTTATTTGGCTGTCGCACAACAATTTTTAACACAAATCAAAGCCAAGAGGGAGGTTACCGCATGAGCAATTTGAACGTAGATAAAGAACCCAAAATAACCCTTTTGGGCGCAGGCCCGGGCGATCCGGACTTGCTGACCCTGAAAGGCGTAAAGGCTTTGCAAACGGCCGATGTTGTACTTTACGATGCGCTCATCAACGAAGCTTTGCTGGCCTACGCACCCGAAACGGCTATCAAAGTGTATGTGGGCAAACGTTCTGGCGAACATTCGTACCAGCAAGATGCCATTAATAAGCTGATGGTAGATTATGCCCTCAACTTTGGCCATGTGGTGCGCCTAAAAGGAGGCGATCCTTTTGTATTTGGCAGAGGCTACGAAGAATTAGACTTTGCCGATTCGTACCATATCCCGGTAACGGTTATTCCGGGTATTTCAAGTGCTATCGGGGTACCGGGTCTGCAGCAAATTCCGGTAACCCATCGTGGTTTAAGCGAAAGCTTTTGGGTCATTACCGGCACCACCACGTCGGGTGCTATTTCGGCCGACATCTACCAGGCAGCCCACACTAACGCTACAGTAGTGATTTTGATGGGCCTGAAGAAATTGGCACAGATTGTTGCGGTTTTTGAGAAAGCGGGCAAAGATCAGCTGCCGGTTGCCGTTATCCAAAATGGCTCGGCCGCCGACGAAAAATTTGTCGTTGGCAAAGTCAACACGATTGTGGATATCGTCAAAAAAGAGAAGATAGCGGCTCCGGCCTTATTGGTTTTTGGCGAAGTGGTTTCCCTGCATCCCTCATTTAAAACATTGATCCAGTCTTATGCAAATATTGCCTAGCCTTCAGCAAGATCCTGTTGCCCTCGAAGAAAAAGGCAACCAGCTGTTTCCGGTTTTTGTAAAACTGAACCAGTTGCGTACCTTATTGATTGGGGCTGGCCATGTGGGATTGGAAAAACTAAACGCCATTATAGGCAACAGCCATCAGGCACAGGTAACTGTGGTGGCCGAACAGGTTTTGCCAGCTGTACTGGCTCTGCAGCAAAAGCATCCTTATTTAACCATCAAGCAAAAATCTTTTGAACCAGCTGATTTGGAGGACGTGGATATTGTTTTTGCGGCAACGAACAATAACGGGCTCAACCAACAGATAAGAACAGCGGCCCATCAAAAAGGGCTGCTCATCAACGTAGCCGACCAACCCGCACTGTGCGATTTTTACCTGGGCTCCATTGCCCAAAAAGGCGATTTGAAAATAGCCATTTCTACCAATGGCAAATCGCCCACCATTGCCAAGCGCTTAAAGCAAATCCTTAACGAGAGTTTGCCTAACGAACTGGAAGAAACGCTTATCAACATGAACACCTTGCGCCAGAGCCTCAATGGCGATTTTGCCAAAAAGGTTAAAAAACTCAACAAGGTAACCGAAATTTTGGTGAAGCCCCGCAAAAGCTTTTGGGAAGCCAACCTCAAATGGATGATTTGGCTGGCCAGTATTTTGCTGATCGGTACAGCCGGATTAACGCTATGGAATACCGAGCCTGCATTTCAGCATTTCCTGATCAATATCGATCCGTTATTTTACTGGTTTTTGGGAGCTGGTTTTGTGTTTGCCATGATTGATGGAGCCATTGGCATGTCGTATGGCGTAACCTCGGCTTCGTTTTCGTTAACCATGGGCTTGCCGCCGGCATCGGCCAGTATGGCCATCCATATTTCTGAAGTGCTAAGCAACGGCATTGCGGGTTGGATGCACTACCGCATGGGCAATGTGAACTGGAAGCTGTTTAAAATATTGATTATTCCGGCCATTATCGGTGCTGTTCTGGGCGCTTACCTATTGTCGTCGCTAGAGCATTACAGCCAATATACCAAACCCATTGTAGCGGTTTATACTTTGATATTGGGAGGTATCATTTTGATGAAGGCCTTCAACATCAAAAGAAAGAAGGCTGGGCACAAAATCAAAAAAATAGGCATTCTTGGTTTTTTCGGTGGCTTTATCGATGCCGCATTTGGCGGAGGTTGGGGTTCTATCGTCCTGTCGAGCCTGATTGCCGGCGGCAGGCATCCCTTGTTCTCTCTGGGCACGGTAAAAATCAGCCGTTTTTTTATCGCCACGCTCAGCTCGCTTACTTTTTTTACCATGCTGGGAGGCAAATACTGGGAGGCCGTTGTAGGCTTGATTATCGGCAGTGCTTTGGCAGCACCGATCGCGGCCAAGGTTTCCAATCGTATTTCGGCCAAAACCATTATGGTGGCAGTAGGCATTATCGTAATGGCCGTGAGCCTGCGTAGCGTGGTATCTTTTATCTTAAAATTGATTGAGTGAAGATGGATATAGATGCAATCAAAAAACAACTCCTAGGTTTAGATCCGGTAGCACAATTGGCCTTATTGGCCGATTTATTTCCGGGTAAAATCGTGTTTTCGACCAGTTTTGGCTGGGAAGACCAGGTGGTTACCCATCTCATTTTCGAAAACAACCTCCCCATCAAGGTATTTACGCTCGAAACAGGCAGGCTGTTTCCAGAAACCTATTACGTTTGGAACCGCACCTTAGAAATCTACCAAAAGCCAATCGAGGCTTATTATCCGCAAAACGATCTGTTGCAGGAGATGGTAAACGCCAAAGGCCCCAACAGTTTCTATCAATCGGTTGAGAACAGAAAGGAATGTTGCTACATCCGCAAAATAGAACCCCTGAAAAGGGCATTGGCCGGAAACGAAATCTGGATTACCGGTATCCGTGCCGAGCAAAGCCAGAACCGTGAGCATATGGATAACCTGGAATGGGACGAAGGTAACCAACTGGTTAAATTCCATCCCATCTTCAATTGGTCGCTCGAAGAAGTGAAGGCGTACATCAAACAGCATCATATTGTGTACAACACCTTGCACGATAAGGGTTTTCCGAGCATCGGCTGTATGCCTTGTACACGAGCCGTAAGTGCGGGCGAAGATTTTAGGGCCGGTCGCTGGTGGTGGGAAGACCAATCGAAAAAGGAATGTGGCCTGCATGCCGCATCCTAAGCAATTAACATTTACAAATTGAAGAATAGAGAACATGAGTAGGTATAATTTAGATTATTTAGACGAGTTAGAGGCCGAAGCCATTCACATTTTACGCGAAGTGGCAGGCCAGTTCGAAAAGCCGGCTTTGCTGTTTTCGGGGGGCAAAGACTCGATTACATTGGTGCGTTTGGCCGAAAAGGCATTTAGGCCTGGCAAGTTTCCCTTTCCATTGGTCCATATAGATACCGGCCATAATTTTATAGAAACCATCCAGTACCGCGACGAAATGGTAGCCCGTATTGGCGAAAAGCTGATTGTAGGTTCCGTACAACAATCGATAGACGAGGGGAAGGTGGTGGAGCAGACCGGCAAAAACGCCAGCCGAAATGCCTTACAAACCGTTACGTTGCTTGATACCATTCAGGCTTACGGATTTGATGCCTGTATTGGCGGTGCCCGTCGCGATGAGGAAAAAGCCCGCGCCAAAGAGCGTATTTTTTCGGTAAGAGACGAATTTGGCCAATGGGACCCGAAAAGGCAGCGCCCAGAACTGTGGAATATCTACAATGGAAAAATCCACAAGGGCGAAAACGTTAGGGTTTTTCCGATCAGCAACTGGACCGAGCTGGATGTATGGAATTACATCCGTAGGGAAAATATCGCTTTGCCAAGCATCTACTTTGCGCACCAGCGTGATTGTGTGGTCAGAAATGGCCAATTGATGGGTGCTACGCCATTTTTGAATATGGATGAAGAAGATGTGGTTGTCAGTAAAAAAGTTCGTTTCCGAACCGTTGGAGATATGACCTGTACAGCTGCGGTCGAATCGGAAGCAATCCATATCGACGATATCATTGCCGAAATCAGCCATTCAAAAGTCAGCGAGAGAGGAGCCCGCATGGACGATAAAGTATCAGAAGCCGCCATGGAAGACCGCAAAAAAGGAGGATATTTTTAAAGAACAATGCGGTAGGAGATCTGAAAAAACAGTCCGTAAATTTTAACCCCCTGTCTCATATCTCAAATCTCACATCTCATATCTCACATCTCATATCTCACATCTCAAATCCAACAAAAAATGAACATACTAAAATTCTTTACGGCAGGCAGCGTTGACGATGGCAAAAGCACCCTCATCGGCCGTTTGCTTTACGATACCAATTCAATTCTGGCCGATCAATTGGAGGCCTTGCAAAACGCCAACCGCAAAAACGACGATGGCACCATCGACCTGGCCATTTTAACCGATGGCTTGCGTGCCGAAAGAGAGCAGGGCATTACCATCGACGTGGCTTATAAATATTTCCAAACCGAGAAACGTAAGTTTATCATTGCCGATACCCCTGGACATATTCAATACACCAGAAACATGGTTACGGGTGCTTCTACGGCCGATTTGGCTATTATTTTGATTGATGCACGCAACGGTGTGGTTGAACAGACCATTAGGCATACCTACTTGGTGTCGCTGCTGGGCATCAAGGAAGTGGTAGTGGCCATCAACAAAATGGACATGGTAGGTTATAGCGAAACCGTATTTAATGCCATTGTAACCAAGTATAAGGCTTTGGCCTTACAACTCAACCTTAAACAGGTTACCTACCTGCCGGTAAGTGCGCTAAAAGGCGATAATATTGTGCACCGCTCTGGGCAAATGGCTTGGTACGATGGCAAAAGCCTCATTGAGCTTTTGGAAAAGGTAAACACCGAAGAACAGCAGCAAGGGCCTGCGCGCATGCCAGTGCAATGGGTAATCAGACCGCAAACAGACGACCTGCACGATTATCGAGGCTATGCAGGCCGGATATTGAGTGGTAGTTTTAAAGTAAACGATAAAGTAGTGGTTTTGCCTTCGGGTAATCGTTCAACCATCAGTAAAATCGAGTTTTTCGACAATGAATTGCAGGAGGCTTTGGCTGGACAATCGGTAACCATTCATTTAAAGGATAATGTTGACCTAAGCAGGGGAGATACCATTGTGAATGCTTCGGCCGTACCCCACGAATCGAAACTGATAGAGGCCGATTTATGCTGGATGGATACCAGGCCTTTAGGTACCGAATTAACGTATTTGATCCAACATAACAGTACCTTGACCCGTTGCAAGATTTCCGAGCTGATTTACAAGGTAGACATCAATACATTAGAAAAACACAATGCATCTTCATTTGCATTGAATGATATTGGTAGGGTTGTGCTTAAAACGGCAGCGGCTTTGGCATTCGACTTATACGGTGACAGCCGTCAAAACGGATCGGCTATTTTAATTGATAGCCGGACCAACCTAACCGTGGGTGCCTTGATGTTTCGGGCTGCGGTAGAATAGCTTTGCACCGGCAGGTTGGCATGAACCCTGTGGGCCAAATAATATTGGATTAGTTATTTGATATATGAACTATCGCCATAAATGGGCTGATTTGAGGTAGTCTAATCTGTCGATCCGTGGCTTTTGTTTTTTGAAATTAATCGCTTTATCTCGCTGATGGGGTATGCCTGTCTCGACCCCGATAGTTTTGGATTTGCAATCCGAAAAGTGAACTTTAGCCACAGACTAACAGATTTCAGGCGCATAAGGTCTAATCTGTCCATCTGTGGCTTTTTGTTTTTTGAAATTAAGCGCTTTATCTCGCTGATGGGGTATGCCTGTCTCGATCCCGATAGTTTTGGGTCTGCAATCCGAAAAGTGAACTTTAGCCACAGACTAACAGATTTCAGGCGCATAAGGTCTAATCTGTCGATCCGTGGCTTCTGTTTTTGAACCATTAAGAAATTAAGCGTTTTATCTCGCTGATGGGGTGCGACTATCTCGACCCTAATGATTTATCTACAATCCGAAAAGTGAACTTTAGCCACAGACTAACAGATTTCAGGCGCATAAGGTCTAATCTGTGGATCTGTGGCTTCTGTTTTTGAACCATTAAGAAATTAATCGCTTTATCTCGCTGATGGGGTATGCCTGTCTCGATCCCGATAGTTTTGGGTCTGCAATCCGAAAAGTGAACTATAGCCCTGTCTCTTATACACATCTAAAAAGGGGGGGGGGGGGGGGGGGGGGGGGGGGGGGGGGGGGGGGGGGGGGGGGGG
>NZ_JAELUC010000365.1 GCF_016429155.1 Pedobacter sp. ASV12
CCCCCCCCCCCCCCCCCCCCCCCCCCCCCCCCCCCCCCCCCCCCCCCCCCCCCCCCCTACCCCCCCCCCCCCCCCCCCCTACAACCCCACATGTCGTGGTTCGTCGGCAGCGTCAGATGTGTATAAGAGACAGGCCTGGCGGATGGTTTTGAATTGGATTATCAAACTGCCTAACCAAATCTGTTGCCTTGTTAATGTCAGCTATTTTTAATGGCATGAGCCTATTGTGCCTTTATGGAGCTGGTTTAGGGCTGTCTCTTATACACATCTCCGAGCCCACGAGACAGTACTCATGGATCGCGTATGCCGTCTTCTGCTTGAAAAAGGGGGGGGGGGGGGGGGGGGGGGGGGGGGGGGGGGGGGGGGGGGGGGGGGGGGGGGGGG
>NZ_JAELUC010000366.1 GCF_016429155.1 Pedobacter sp. ASV12
GGTGCCAGCTGAATACCATATTTAATTTCCATATAAACTATTAAAAAATTTCAAGCTGAATATTATCATTTTCTAAATTATCAGCGCCATTTTCGCCAAATAATATCTCTTTTAAACTAGCATCTGGATACTTTCTTAATGGTAATCGATAAAGAATACATAGCAAATATGACAGTTTGAAACGTTTTCCACATATCTTAAAATCAAAGCTGTCATCCATAGAATCCAACAATATAAAGGCTCCTTGAGAAACACCTTTTTCTAAGATTTCGATAATATTATCTGAAATTTTTAGATTATCTATATCCACATTGAAAGTTCCCTTGGGATCCATGAAAAAGTTCGGCCTCAAGATGTGATCTTTAAAATAATTAGAAATTTTAT
>NZ_JAELUC010000367.1 GCF_016429155.1 Pedobacter sp. ASV12
CATATAACCAGATTAGCGAATCCGCTTTCGTCCTCAATAGTCACAAAGAGCACGCCCTTTGCCGTTCCAGGTCTTTGACGCACGGTAATCAGCCCGGCAACTTTTACTATCCCACCGTTTGCCAGCTTGCTCAAATCTCCCGTACGGGTAACGCGGAGCGTGTCCAGCTGCCCACGCACAAAACTCACCGGATGCGCTTTGAGCGACAGTCCCATAGTGGCGTAGTCCTCGATTACATGTCCCGCATCGGTGAGCAACGGTAACGAAAGCTGGGGTTCGTCTCGGCTTTCGGAAGGCTGTCCTTCAAACATGCCTATGGGACTGTCCGAAAGTGCGGAAACTTCCCACAACGCCCGTCGGCGGTCGAGCCCTATGGAACAGAAT
>NZ_JAELUC010000369.1 GCF_016429155.1 Pedobacter sp. ASV12
CCTTTGTAGCGGGCGAAATGAATAATCCAAAACGTAACATTGGCTTAAGTCTGTTACTGGGTACGCTGTTGGTAACACTCATCTATGTGCTCTTGAATCTCATGTTTACCTTTGTGCTCCCTCTACAGGAAATTGCCACCACCCCAAAAGATCGGGTGGGTATCGCCGCTTCGCAGGTCATTTTTGGTGCAGATGGAACGGTAATCATAGCCATATTGATCATGGTCGCTACCTTTGGTTGCAATAACGGATTGATATTGGCGGGAGCCAGGGTATATTATAGCATGGCAAAGGATGGGCTATTCTTTAAGCAAACGGCAAAGCTGAATAAAAATGGGGTACCGGCATTTGCATTATGGATCCAGTTTATAATGGCCTCTAT
>NZ_JAELUC010000370.1 GCF_016429155.1 Pedobacter sp. ASV12
CCCCCCCCCCCCCCCCCCCCCCCCCCCCCCCCCCCCCCCCCCCCCCCCCCCCCCTTTTCAATGACCCCCCCACCACCGAGATCTACCCATGTCGTGGTTCGTCGGCAGCGTCAGATGTGTATAAGAGACAGCCATATTTTCTGGCTTTGATAAATCCAGAAAATGGAACTTGATGCCATACTTTTCGTAAACCTTGGTAAAAATGAGGTAAGAGCCCCCGTAAAGGTCGTTACCCGTAATCACCTCATCGCCTGTCTCTTATACACATCTCCGAGCCCACGAGACAGTACTCATGATCGCGTATGCCGTCTTCTGCTGGAAGGGGGGGGGGGGGGGGGGGGGGGGGGGGGGGGGGGGGGGGGGGGGGGGGGGGGGGGGGGGG
>NZ_JAELUC010000371.1 GCF_016429155.1 Pedobacter sp. ASV12
TCATGAGTACTGTCTCGTGGGCTCGGAGATGTGTATAAGAGACAGCCATACAACGGTTTATAGCCGAACTTAGTTATGAAAAGCACAAATATGGATATACATAACGATATTAATATAGCTAACCTTATCATCTCATACTTTTCATCGAGTATATAGTGAGTTAGTAACCCAATTGCACCCAAACATAAAAGCAGCACAGATCTATCGACCTTAATACATTTATTATATGGCTCAAATCTTACGTAAGTAACTTTATCCAGAGGTAGATTGGTTGGCATGCAAATCTTGAGTATAATTTTTAATGAGCCTAATATCTAATTTAAATTTCACACCTCCAATATTTACTACCTGCTGTCTCTTATACACATCTCCGAGCCCACG
>NZ_JAELUC010000039.1 GCF_016429155.1 Pedobacter sp. ASV12
TGTACAAAAATAGTATTCCTCAACCGATGCGTAGAATTATAAGCGATATATTTTGGATTTTCCTCCTGCTTTTGTTGGTTTCCTGCAAAGGCAAGCCCGAAAACGACAACGTGAAACAAGACCAACAGCAAGGTGGTGGTATGAATGGCGGCCAAATGGGTGGCAATCAATAATATTGAAACACAAATGAGCCAAAGACCTTCGATTAAATTCGGAGGTCTTTTTTTTTACAAAGTTGGCTCTTTAAGTGCTGTTGATTAACTTTAGGTTCAACCATTAATCTTAAAAAATATGAAAACACAATTTGAAGTATTAGACAGAAAACAAATGAAGAATATCTTAGGCGGGCTTGCAGATGGATCGGGGTCTGGAACACCAAGCACCGGTAATGCCTGTGCTGATCGTATTTTAAGTATCGAACCGGATTGCTATGCCAAATATCCATTTGATAGCCCATTAAATCCTACTCAGGCAATGTTTTATGCGCAATGTGTATCAGACGGTTATGGGAAGCTTGCGGCAGAAGGATGTCCGCAAGGAAATCCTACTTAGAATTTGTTTTTTCGGAATTGAAAATGATAGCAGAAAAAAATTATGATTATTTTTTTGAACAAAAAAAAATTAAACCGATTCGTTTGGAATCAAATTTTCTTCTATCTTTGAAAAACTGCCCCACTGAAATTACAGACAGGCAGGATTAAAAAAGAGATTCAAAACAACCAAATATAATTTCTGGCCTCTGGTGCAATTGCATTAGAGGCTTTTTAGTTTTGGGTTATTGGATCAGTTGACAGTTTTCAGTTCTCAGTTGATGGTTTTCGGTTAACAATCTAGCAGTGAACGAACAAGTTAATGAACTGATGAACCAATAAGCTACTTCTTCTTCACCCGCTTTAAAATCATCAAACTCAAGGCATTGGTAGGGTAGCCACTGATGTTGTTCTGGAGCATCACTACTGATTGGTCGTACAGCAAAGGCACTACCGACGAATACTGCATCACCATGTTGTCCATTTTGTAGTAAAGCTCGTAGCGTTTTTTAGGGTCGCTTTCATAATAGCTCTGTTCAAACAGCTTGTCGAATTCGTTGTTGAAATAGCCCGTGTAATTGGGACCAAAAGGAACGCGGTTTTTCGAGTAGAAAACAGAAAGGTAATTTTCGGCGTCGGGATAGTCGGCTATCCACGAACCCCTAAAAAAATTGACCTCGTTTTTGGCCATCATGTCGCGCAGACTCGCATTTGGGCTCACATCTACCTTTACCTTAATGCCGATGCTGTTCAACTCGCCTTGTACAAACTCGATCAGGTCTTTGTAAGTGGTTGAAGTGCTGAGGGTAACTTCGGGCATGCCTTTTCCGTTGGGGAAACCCGCTTCGGCCAATAGTTTTGCCGATAGCGCCGGATTGTAGTCGTAGCCCTTTACGCGCGTGCTGTCGAAACCGGGCATGCCTTTGGGCACAAAACCGGCGGTTGCGGGCGTACCAATGCTGTTTCTCAGGTATTTGATCAGCTTTGGACGGTCAATGGCATAGTTAATGGCCTGCCGTACTTTTTGGATGCGTAAGGGTGATTTCCTAACGATGGCCTTGGAGGTATCGACCAAGATGCCGATATATTCGGTACAGAGGTAGGGGCCTTTAATCAGTTGGAACTTGCCTTTGTACTTGCTGGTCATGCGGCCACTCTTGGTCAGGATGTCGTCGCGGTAGCTGCCGTCTACGCTGTTAAAAAAATCGAGATCTTTTTTGATGAAATTCATAAAAGCGCTCTGCTTATCGGTAATGAAAGTCACTTTTACGGCATCAAGGTAAGGCAATTGCTGCGTGCCGTCTTTTTCCCAATAATTTTCGTTCTTAACCAGTACCAAAATCTCGTCTTCCTTCCAGTACCTGAATTTGAACGGGCCCGTGCCTACCGGATGGCTCCTGAAATCCTTGCCATAATGCTCAACCACTTCTTGGGGCACCACCGAGCAGTATTGGGCAGTTAAAAGGTTCATGAATGCCGGAAAAGGCTTGAGCAGGGTAATCTGAAACGTGGTGTCGTTTACCGCTTTGAAGCTGGTCGAATCCTTTACCTTGTCACTAAAAATCCATCCTCCCGACGAAGCCACCTTGGAGTCGATGAGTCTGTTAAAGCTGTAGGCAAAATCTTGGGCCACCACCTTTCGGCCCTTGCCGTTTTTAAACAGGGCATCGTCCTGAAAAAAAACATCGTTGCGAAGGTTGAAGGTGTAAACCAGCCCGTCGTGCGAGGTAGTCCAGCTTTTGGCGATGCAGGGCACGGTGTTCAGTTGCCGGTCTACCTGTACCAGGCCATTAAAAATTTGGTTAATCATCCAGATGGCATTCTGGTTGCGGGCAAAAGCCGGGTCGAGCGAGGTTACATTTTGGTCGAGGTTGATGTTGAACACCTTTTTGTTGTCGTTTTCGGGCTTGCCTTTGCAGGAAACCAACAAAAGCAGGAGGAAAATCCAAAATATATCGCTTATAATTCTACGCATCGGTTGAGGAATACTATTTTTGTACAAATTAATAAATAAATTCAGATGTCTTTTTTAAATGAGTTGATAAATAGTGAAAATGACCCCGTTCTGCGCGAAGAGTTGCAAGAACGCGTGGATATAGTAGCCCATAAAATCAAGTTTATTGAACAGGTGCCTGTAGTTTGTTTAGACCTGGGCAATGATCCGAGCCTGTTGTTGGCCGAAGAAATGAAGGCGGCTGGAGGAATGCTTGAAACCGATGTGCTGGGCGCTGTTTATATCATCTATTACCAGCCCAACAAAACGTTGACAGACCTGATGCGCGAAGTGCCGGCCCTATTGGATAGGGAATGGCAGGCCGTAAAAAACGGGCGTGTTATTTTGCTGAACGACGATGCCGAAAGGCAGCGTACACCCGAAAATGCCATCACTTTAATAGAAGACATGGCCGAAATGATCCATCCTGGGCATTTTATCTTTGGCCACGAAGGTTCGCGCTGGATCAGGTTTTCGGTTTAGCGAGGCGCTGTAAGGTTGCAAGGCCTGGTGCTGTAAATGAGGCGAGCTTGCTGTTGCGAATCGCAGTCAGGCGGTTGTTCTTGTAAACCACAAGTTCTTGGTGATTAGTCTAGGCATTTGGCAATTAATACCCCTAAAATTTAACAAACTTATCCATTTGCTCGTTGGTAAACTTGAGCGTATCGGCTTGATAGAGGTTGCCGGCTTCGTCAAGTTCGTTTTTGATGCTCGAAATGTGCAGGCGCAAAGGCATGACATGGAGGTGCAGGTAGGCGCAAACCCCGTTAAAATGCTCTATGCCCCTGATGTTGCCGTATTTGCCCGATGAAACACCCACCAAACAGGCTTTCTTGTCGTAGAAGCTTTCGGGAAAAGTACAGGCGTCGATAAAGGTTTTGAGTACGCCCGGAAAGCTGCCGTTGTATTCGGGTATGATAAACAGGAATTTGGAAGTATCCGTTACCAGTTGCTGTATTTCTTCAAAAGCCGCACTTCTTTGGCCATAAAGATCCGAACTGATCAGGTCGGCAGGCAGGCGCTGCAGGTTGAGCAACTCGGTTTGCAATTCCTTTTTAGCCAGCTCTTTCTGGTAATATTGGGCCACTTTCAAGGTGTTGCTTGCAGGCCTGTTGGTGCCGGATACGATGGTAATCATGCTGAAATTGTTGATAAGATGTTCAAAACACTTATGGCTAGGCTACTAATATTCTGATTTAGTTTGTATCTTAGCTAATTGTTAAAAAGTGCCTAAATCGATACAAAAATAGCATTTTTTAAAGATTTTTAATTGTGAAATAAAGCCATGTCCAATTTTGGCGATTTTTAGAAAGATAGATGAGTAAAATTATTGCTTTAGCAAACCAAAAAGGAGGCGTAGGTAAAACTACCTCGTCTATTAATTTAGCTGCCAGCTTAGCGGTTTTGGAATTCAAAACGCTATTGGTTGATGCCGATCCGCAGGCCAACTCTACATCGGGTATAGGTTTTGATCCACGAAATATCAAAAACAGCATCTACGAGTGCATCATCAACGATGTAGAGCCTCAAGATGCCATCCTTAAAACAGATACCCCTAACCTCGATTTGTTGCCTGCCCACATCGATTTGGTAGGTGCCGAGATAGAGATGATCAACCTAAGCAGTCGCGAGTACAAAATGAAGGCCGTGCTCGACAAGGTGAAAGACCAATACGATTTTATCATCATCGACTGTTCGCCGTCATTGGGCCTGATTACCATCAACTCATTAACCGCTGCCGATTCGGTTATCGTTCCGGTACAGTGCGAGTATTTTGCGTTGGAGGGACTGGGCAAATTGCTGAACACAATTAAAATCGTTCAAAACCGTTTAAATCCTGCACTGGAGATTGAAGGTATTCTGCTCACCATGTACGACGTGCGTTTGCGCCTGTCTAACCAAGTGGTTGAAGAAGTGAAAACCCACTTCCAGGACCTGGTTTTCGATACCATCATCCAGCGCAATACGCGCTTAAGCGAGGCGCCTAGCTATGGTGTATCGGTAATTATGCACGATGCCAACTGTAAAGGCGCAATTAACTATTTGAACTTGGCCAGGGAAATTGTTCGCAAAAACGGTTTGTTAGCCGACGAAGAACAAAATGTAGATACGGCAACCATATAAATTATATAGATGACATCTTTTCAGCGAAAAACAGGTTTAGGAAAAGGATTAAGTGCGCTCTTAGATGATAATGATTCGGTAAACCAGCCAAAAGCGGTGGCCGAAGCGCCGGCGCCAACCTTGTTGGCCGGTAACATTAGCGAAGTTAATATCAACGACATAGAAACCAACCCTTATCAGCCACGTACGGAGTTTGATCAGGTTGCTTTGAACGAACTTTCGGAATCGATCAAGGTACAAGGATTGATCCAGCCCATCACCGTGAGGAAGCATGGCGATAAATACCAGCTCATTTCTGGAGAACGCAGGCTAAGGGCTTCGAAACTGGCCGGACTGGCACAGATTCCTGCCTATATCCGCGATGCGGATAACCAACAGATGTTGGAAATGGCGTTGATCGAAAATATCCAACGCGAAAACCTGAACGCCATTGAGGTGGCACTCAGTTTTCAGATGATGATTGACGAGTGCAATCTTAAGCCCGAGCAGTTGGGCGACCGTGTAGGCAAAAACCGCACCACGGTAAGCAATTACCTGCGTTTGCTCAAATTGCCTCCGGTAATCCAGGCTTCCATTCGCGATGGCAAAATATCAATGGGCCATGCCCGCGCGCTCATCAATGTAGAAGAGGCCGAAAAACAGCTGTTCATCCATCAGGAAATCCTCGACAAAGGCCTTTCGGTACGCAAGGTAGAAGAATTAGTGCGCAGCATCAACCATGTACAGGTTAAACCCAACAAGGCTAAGCCAAGCGGGGTTTCTTTCGAGTACCAAAAACTGCAAACCGATCTGGCTTCTAAATTTGCAACCAAAGTGAAGCTTAAAGTGAACGAAAATGGCAAAGGCGCCATCGAAATTCCTTTTGTATCGAATGACGACCTGAACCGTATTTTGGAACTTTTAGATTGGTAATGCGGCGCATTTTGCTTTTGATGGTTCTGTTTTTTGCTTTTGTAGCTGCAAAGGCACAAGACCCTATAGCCAAAAAACCGAAAGATACGCTCAAAAGTAGGACCGATACCATAGACACGGAGCCCAAATACATCAATCAAGGTAAAATTGCAGGAAAAAAAGCTTTTCATCGCTCGCTCATCTTTCCGGGATTGGGCCAGATGTACAATTATGGTCTGGTTGTAGACGATATAAGGAGCGGCAGGGTAGAAGGAAGCAAATTTTGGCAAAAAACCTATATCCTGGCTAAATTGGGCGCTATTTATGGTGGCGGTACAATGCTGGTTATTTCTTATATGGACAATAACAAAATGTACCGTAAGTTTCTGGCCGAGCTGCAATACAGGCAGCTGCATAACAACAAGCCCGATCCGAACGGCGGCTTAAGCCAATATCCCAATACCGACGCATTAACCATAGCTAAGAACATTTACAAGCGTAACCGCGAAATCGTACTCATTTCATTAGTGGGCTTGTACGGATTGAGCGCTGTTGATGCCTATGTAACCGCCCGCCTCAAATACTTCAACGTAGACGAAACCCTGTCGTTTAAAGTAGCGCCTTCGTTTATCAGCCCCAATACCATGTACGGGTTCAATTCGCCCGCTCCGGCATTAAAGCTGGTTATTAAGCTATGAAAAACAAAGAGCTGCGGCCCGATGCTTTAAAGTGCAAAACAGTTTCGTTACCTTTAGCCCGTTGGGCATACGACAAGCCGATCGATAAAATAAAATTAGTATAAATGAAAATTGCATTATTGGGTTATGGCAAGATGGGCCAGATTATAGAGCGCTTTGCCATAGAAAGAGGACACGAAGTTGTACTCAAAATAAGCATCGATAACTTAGAAGACCTGAACAAAGCCAACCTGGCCCAAGCCGATGTGGCTATAGATTTTAGTGCGCCAGGTGCCGCGGTCGATAATATCTACAAATGTTTTGAAGCCCAGGTGCCTGTTGTAGTAGGTACTACCGGCTGGTATGGCAACCTGCAGCAACTCAAAAACGACTGTGCGGCCGGCGACCATACCTTGCTGTACGGCTCTAACTTTAGCATTGGCGTTAATATTTTCTTTCACCTCAACAAGGTATTGGCCAAGCTCATGAACAACTATCCGGCTTACGATGTACAGGTAGAAGAAATACACCATACCCAAAAGCTCGATTCGCCAAGCGGTACGGCCATGACCATTGCCGAAGACATTATCGAGGCAATAGACCGCAAATCCGAATGGCTTAACGAAGTGATCGGTACGCCCATTCCAGATGTGGTAAAAAACGAGCAGCTGCTTATCGAATCGCACCGTATCGAAAATATTCCGGGTACGCATACCGTGGTGTACAGCTCGGAGGTTGACGATATCGAGATCAAGCATACTGCGCACAGCAGGGCGGGTTTTGCCTTGGGTGCCGTAATCGCGGCAGAGTGGTTGCAAGACAAGAAAGGCTTTTATAGCATTGCCGATATTTTTAATTTTAAAGCCTAACAAAGATGAATTGGAAGTTTTGGAAAAAAAATAAAGGCACCGAGCCCAAAAAGAAAAAAAGCAAGGCCCGCGAGTGGACCGATGCCATCATTTTTGCGGTAGTGGCGGCCACCATCATCAGGGTGTTCTTTATCGAGGCCTACACCATCCCTTCAGGCTCGATGGAGCGTTCGTTGCTGGTAGGCGATTTTCTTTTCGTGAGCAAGGTCAACTACGGCGCCCGCATTCCGATGACCCCCATTGCCTTCCCTTTTGCGCACCATACCATGCCCCTTACCGGCACCAAAGCCTATTGGGATGGCGTGCAGTGGAAATACAGGAGGTTGCCGGGTTTTCAGGATGTCAAACGCAACGATGTTGTGGTGTTTAACTTCCCCGAAGGCGATACCGTAGCACTCGAAAACCAAAATGCCAGTTATTACGACTTGGTACGCAATTCAAGTTGGAAGGAAGTCAACAGTCAATATACGATTACCAGCAGGCCAGTCGACAAGCGCGAAAACTATATTAAGCGCTGCATTGCCATTGCCGGCGACGTAGTGAGCATGAAAAACGGCATCGCTAATGTAAATGGCAAAGACGAACCCCTAAAAAATACAGGCATGATGCCTTATTTGGTTAAGTTTAAGTCGCCAGAAGTAAACATGCAGGTATTGGAAAAATTAGGGTTCGCAACCAACGAAATTACGCCAACTCCTGCGCCGAATACTTTTAGCGTTAATGCCTCGGCACTCATGATTGACGAGTTGAGGAAGCTCGACTTTGTAGAATCGGCAATGATGGATCCGGCTTTGCCAACAGATACCGAATTGGGAGGCATATTTCCACATGACCCAAACCGAAATTGGAACAGGGATAATTTTGGACCGATTAAGGTTCCGGCCAAAGGCTGGACCGTTCAGTTAGACAGCAATACCATGCCGCTGTACTATAGGGCCATTCGCACCTACGAAGGCAATACGGTTGAAAAATCGGGCAACGACTGGCTAATCAACGGCAAAAAAGCAACATCCTATACTTTTAAGATGAACTATTACTGGATGATGGGCGATAACCGCCACAATTCGGCCGATTCGCGTTATTGGGGTTTTGTGCCCGAAGACCACGTAGTTGGCAAGGCCCTGTTCATCTGGATGAGCTTTGACAGTTCGGGTTCATGGTTCAGCAAAATACGCTGGAGCCGGATTTTTAAAGGCATCAACTAATTAACTATTAAAAATTACAAAGCATCGCGCCCAAGCGGTGCTTTTTTTGTAATAGGGCCGCCGATGTAACAAAATAAAAATGTCTAGCTCTAAAATCTTTAAAAAAGTTTAATTTAACCCTGTTTTTGAATAAAATAATGTAAAACGACATGAATTGGAAATTTTGGAAAAAAAATAATACAGGCGAGCCCAAAAAGAAAAAAAGCAAGGCCCGAGAGTGGACCGATGCCATCATCTTTGCGGTAGTGGCGGCCACTATCATCAGGGTATTCTTTATCGAGGCCTACACCATCCCTTCAGGCTCGATGGAGCGTTCGTTGCTGGTAGGCGATTTCCTTTTCGTGAGCAAGGTCAACTATGGTGCACGCATTCCGATGACCCCCATTGCCTTTCCTTTTGCGCACCATACCATGCCCCTCACCGGTACCAAAGCCTATTGGGACGGTGTGCAGTGGAAATACAGGAGGCTGCCGGGTTTCCAAAACATCAAACGCAACGATATAGTCGTATTCAACCTTCCGGTTGGAGATACGGTAGCCCTCGAAAATCAAGACGTCAGCTATTACACTTTGGTAAGACAATTGGGCTGGAAGGCCGTCAACAATCAATATACCATTATCACCAGGCCGGTAGATAAGCGCGAGAACATTATTAAGCGCTGCATCGGCATTGCCGGCGATACCATTAGCATGAGCAATGGCCTGGTTGTGGTAAATGGCAAGCCTGAGCCTTTGGCCAATGCCGGAAAAATGCCCTACAAAATAGAGTTCAGCACGGCAGAGGTAAACGTAAAGGTATTGACCGATTTGGGCCTCGAAGGCTCGATGATAGGTCCGAATAGCTATGGCGCTTTTGCAACAGCCGAAATGATCGCAAAGGTAAAGCAACTGGATTTTGTAAAATCCTTAACGCTTGATGTGGCCGCGCCAGGTGTTGACGATGGCAACCTGTTTACCTATGATCCTAACCGGAAGTGGAATATTGACAATTTCGGGCCGGTTATCGTGCCTAAAAAAGGATGGACAGTAAAGTTAGACAGCAATACCATGCCGGTTTATTACCGGGCCATCAGAACCTACGAAGGCAATAAGCTGGAAAAGGTAGGCAATGTGTGGATGCTGAACGATAAACCTGCCACCGAATATACTTTTAAAATGAACTATTACTGGATGATGGGCGATAACCGCCATAATTCTATCGATTCGCGCTTTTGGGGCTTCCTGCCTGAAGACCACGTGGTTGGCAAGGCCTTGTTCATTTGGATGAGCTTTGATAGCGAAGGCTCATGGTTCGGCAAAATACGTTGGAATAGATTGTTTAAAGGCATCCACTAGCAGAGACCTTTAATCGAATAGCAAGAAGCCATCCTGATCATCAGGGTGGCTTCTTTTTTTATGGCTAAGTTTTTAAATCTTTATAATTTTTTTAAAAAGATTTGTATTGTTAATTATTTATTTAGTAAGTTTAATGTTACATCCCCAATAAACATGACTGTAACAACAAAAGGACAACAGCTTAGGGCTGATATTATTAAGCAACTTTATTATAGAAAAGCACTTTCCCTGACCGAAATCAGCAAGCGTACCAAGAAAAGCCTGCCCTTGATTACGGCTACCGTAAATATGTTGATCAAAGAGCAATATATCATTGAACAAGGTTTGGCGCCATCAACTGGTGGGCGCCGGGCACAAACGTTTTTGCTCAATCCAAAGAAAGAAAAATATGTGGTTGCAGTGGCCATGGATCAGCTTACAACCAGAATGGTGATTTACAACCTGGCCCAAGAAATCGTAATGCCCGTTAAAAATCTCGACCTTGACATTCAGGATCAGGAGGCGGTAGCTAAGCTTAGCCGGTTTATCAATCGGCAGATTGAGGCCACAGGTTTGGCCAAAAACCATATTTTAGGCGTAGGCATCGGTATGCCCGGCTTTGTCAACATTACCGAAGGCATCAATTATTCGTGCCTTAAGCCTGCAGATGGCTCCAATTTACGCCAATACCTGGCCCAGGCTTTGGGCCTTCCGGTACACATCGACAACGATTCGAGTTTAATTGCCTTGGCCGAACTCAATTTTGGGGTGGCCCGCGACAAAAAAGATGTGCTGGTGGTTAACATTGGCTGGGGTACAGGCTTGGGTATGATTGTAAATGGAAGCCTTTACCGTGGCAGCAGCGGGTATGCAGGCGAATTTAGCCACATTCCATTGTCAAAAACCTCCAACCTGTGTTCTTGTGGCAAAGTAGGTTGCCTTGAAGTAGATACCTCGCTTTTGGTGATGGTAGCCAATGCAGAAAAAGCTTTGGCCGATGGCTCGGTATCAATCATGAGCGAGCTGTTTAAAGACGAACAAAAACACAAAGCCGATCATTTTTTGGATGCGGTTGTGAAGCGAGATCCCCTGGCCATCGCTATTTTATCAGATGCCGCCTTTCAGATCGGCAAGGGCCTGGCTACTTTAATCCATATCATGAACCCCGAAAGCATTGTATTGAGCGGTAGGGGTGCCAAAGCCGGAAAAATGCTGTTGCCGGCCATAGAACAGGCTATCAACGAATTCTGTATTCCGCGTATAGCCGAAAAAACAACGATTGTCTTGTCTAAGCTTATAGAAGATGCCGAATTAATGGCTTCGGCAAGCTTGGTGATAGCCCATAGCCTTTTTAACTAGAGAAACCGATTTTTTAACATTTGACCATCCCTTAATCACGACAACCATGCCAACTTAGAACACACTAACCCAATAAAAACTAAACCAGTAAAACTATGAAAAAAATCTATCTAATGTGTTTAGGCATACTCCTGCTGGGCGGCTTAGCCACGGCAGCTTATGCACAAAAAACCGTTACGGGAACGGTAAAAGATCCAAGTGGCGAAACGCTGCCAGCCGTTAGTATTCAGGTCAAG
Source organism: Pedobacter sp. ASV12 (assembly GCF_016429155.1). Classification (GTDB taxonomy): domain Bacteria; phylum Bacteroidota; class Bacteroidia; order Sphingobacteriales; family Sphingobacteriaceae; genus Pedobacter. Next base: position 11,198 of record NZ_JAELUC010000039.1, read on the forward strand.
AATACGCCAAAAACAACCAGTACCAATGCCGACGGAAATTTCTCGATTTCGGTATCAGAAAGTGATATTCTGGTATTCAAGTACATTGGCTACAAGCCCAAGGAAGTAACGGTAGGCACCGCCAACAACTTAACAGTAATGCTGGAATCGGCTACGAGTAACCTCGACGAGGTCGTGGTAACGGCCCTTGGCGTAAAGCGCGAAAAGCGGGCGTTGGGCTATTCAACGCAAAGCGTGGCTGGAAAAGACCTCACCATTGCCCAGGCGCCAACCATTGCCCAGGGTTTAATGGGCAAAGTAGCTGGTTTGCAGATTTCGCAATCGGCCGGAGGAGTTGAAGGCGGTTCGGCAAGGATTGTGGTGAGGGGCAACACCTCTTTAACCGGCGATAACCGTGCCTTGGTTATTGTAGATGGGGTAGCCATCAATAACGATCCGCTGAACAATAACGGCAATAACAATGCCTCGAGAAGCATGGGCTTAACCCAAGATAAAAACCAGGATGTGAGCAGTTACAAAGACTGGGGCACAGGCATGAACTTTATCAATCAGGAAGATATAGAAGATGTAACGGTTTTAAAAGGTCCTGCAGCGGCCGCTTTGTATGGTGCCAGGGGAGCAAATGGCGTCATCTTGATTACCCGTAAAAAAGGCGGCGCCAAAAAAGGGTTGGGTGTTGATTATAGCTTCAGCACGCGAACCACCAACCCTTATCAGTATATGGATTTTCAGAATGAATATGGCGCGGGATTGCGCAGTTCTATGTGGACTGCCAACGAGAGCAAAAGGTTCAAAACCAATGGGGCCGGCCAAAGAATCCAAACTGGCCTATGGTCTGCCGCAAGTGGAACCGACTACGTGGGTGGCGCATTCAATAGTTTGCCATACAATAACGCCATGGATGCCTGGCAATATTTTTCGTTCCCTAGTGCACTTTCTTGGGGACCAAAATTTGATGGCCAGCCCATATTGTGGTACGACGGCGTGCAACGCCCTTACAGTGCCGTTGAAAACGACTGGAAGCAGTTTTTTCCAAACGGATTTGTTCGACAACACAATGTGGCCCTGTCTGGCGGTAGCGATTTAGGCTCCTTGCGCTTTTCTTACACGCGCGATGAGAGCGATGCCAATATATTGAACAGCAATTACAACAGCAATATCTTTAATTTGGGTTCATCGGTTAAGGTAAGCAATAGGTTAAGGGCCGAAGTTACCGGAAGCTATGTAAACTACACGCGATTAAATACCCCTACCATAGGTGGTGGCTATGGGGTGGGCTTGGCTTATGGCGCGCAGCGAGGTTATGATCCGGCGGTAGAGAAACTGAATGACTTTAAGGCCGACGGTTCGCAAAACGATGTAAACAACAGGTCTAATTTTCCTACAAATGCGCCAGCTTATCCTTTTGATGGAGGCTATCTGACCAATTCCTTTTGGAATATCTACAAGAACAACAGTACCTTAAACAGAAACCAGTTTATCGGTGGCGCCAAAGTTATAGCCGACGTTACCGATTGGTTAACCATGATTGGCCAAGGTGGCATCGACAATTCGAACGATGTGATACAAGTCAAAAACTATCCAACCAATGTTCAGGGTACAAAAGGCTCTTACCAAGAAGCACAGGCCAAATTGTTGAGCCGCACCATTACAGGTTTTCTAAAGCTGCATAAGGATAATTTCTTCCTCGACCAATTTAATGCGGCTTTGACGCTGGGAGGCGAGTCGTATTACCGTAACGACTATACAACTTCTGGCAGAACCAGAGGAGATTTTATCAGGCCTTTTATCTTTTCCGCCAACAACGGCAATATAGCTGAAGATTGGAGCGACTACGTGCCTGAAATACGCTACCAAAAGCAGATCAATTCTACCTTTGGTTTCTTAGACCTGTCTTACAAAAACTACTTGTTCTTAAATGTAACCGGACGTAACGACTGGTCGTCTACCTTGGCCTCTAACTATAACTCTTATTTTTATCCGTCGGCAAGTTTGAGCTATGTATTTACCGATGGCATTCCAAAGTTGCAGACGGCATTGCCTTGGCTAAGCTTTGGTAAATTGGGCTTATCGTTTGCCGAAACCGGAAGCGATACCGATCCTTATACCATTTACAACCTGCTCAATACAAGCCAATACAATGGACAGGCTTCGCAAACATTCCCAGATGCCTTAAAATATGAAGGTGTTAAGCCACAGCGTTCGCGCAATTACGAGTTGAATCTGAGCCTTGGTTTCTTAAAGAACAGACTCAACTTGACGATGAGCGCCTATACCATGAAAACCTTTAACCAGATCTTGACCAGTGCCCTGCCAATGTCGTCGGGTTATTCGTCTATTGTAATCAATAGCGGTTCTATCGGCAATAAAGGCTTCGAGTTTACCATCAATGCCACACCAATCGCAAATAAAGACTTTACTTGGAATATTGCTGTAAACGGCGCCACATCCAGGTCTAAAGTGTTGGCATTGGTTGATGGCATCAACGAATTGCAGCTGGGTAACCTGTTTGGCGGTTATGGCATTTCGCAGCGGGTTAAGGTGGGAGATAACTACGGAACCATTTATGGCAAGGACTTCAAATACCTGAACGGCAAAAAAGTTGTGAAAGATGCCGTTGACAACCTCGGTAATAAAATGACCTTTACCGATCCGGTTAGCGGCAAAACCTATACTGCAGGTACGCAATGGGTACTGACCGATTCTGAAGTTCCAATCGGCAATTCGCAGCCTAAATTGACTGGAGGCATCAGCAATACCTTCAGCTATAAAGGCTTTTCGCTCTATACTTTGGTTGATGCCAAGATTGGTGGCGACAGCTTTTTCGGCACCTGGAGTGCAGCCATGGGCAACGGTTTGCTCAAAGAAACCACTAAAGAGCGCGATGGGGGCGGTTTGCCTTTAGTTTATCCTGATGGTAGTGTTGGCAACAACGGTATTGTTTTCGATGGCGTATATGCCGATGGCACACCAAATACTAATGTGGTTAATCCGGCCTGGTACTATTTGGGTACCTATGGCTCTTGGAACCACTTCGGTTTGCCACGTTCGGCTTCTGTTTTTGAAAATACCTGGGTTAAGCTCCGCGAGGTAAGCCTAACGTATACTGTGCCTGCAACTTGGGTCAGAAAAACCAAAGTATTGCAAAACCTTAGTGTTTCATTAATAGGCCGTGATTTGTTTTATATCTACACAACCGCGCCAAAAGGTACAAATCCTGAGGGCGTGGCCGGTATTGGCAATATGCAGGGCATAGAATACTCGTCGTTGCCAAGAGTAAGGTCGTTTGGTTTGTCTGTTAAAACATCATTTTAATCATAATAAGAGATTCGCATGAAAGCAAGAAAAATATATGGCAAATGGGTTGTTTTAGCAATCCTTGCCTTAACCGGATGTACGAAGGATTTTACCGAAATGAATACGCCCTACAACGAAGGCAGCGTTAATTCGGCTTCTATACCAGCCCTATTTAATAACGTGGCTGCCAGCATGATCAAAGACGAAGACCAAACCATGTACGTGGCTTTGTTTTGGCATGCCGCCAACCAGCAGGCTGTACAAAGTAAAACGGCCAATTACCTTAATTACATCAATAGTCCCTGGTCAAACTACTACACCTCGTTGAAAAACTACCAGCAGATGATGGCATTGATCAACAAGAACCCAAATAGTGGAACTTTTGCCAATGTAAAAAACATGGCCGCTATCCTGATGGCGGCCAAAACCCTGCATATGTTGGATTATTATGGTGACATCCCTTATTCTAAAGCAGGTGTGGCTTCGACCGGGGCAGATTTTTATCGTCCTAGTTATGATAAGGAAGCAGATATCTATAGAAGCGTTCTTACAGGCCTGCAGGCGGCAGTAAATGGCCTTTCAACCGATGCCACACAAACCAACATCGGGTCTTCCGATTCTTTCCTGGGCAATGACATAACAGCCTACAGGAAATTTGGAAACGCCATCTTGCTCCGTTATGCCGTACGCTTGTACAATAAAGAGCAGACGCTTGCCAGTGGCATCATTACCGATATCATCAATAACAATAAGCCTCTGCCTAATGCACAGAGCCTGGGAGCCCTTGAAAAAGACAACTTCGGATTTTGGCCAGCAGCGGTAAATGTTGAAGTAGACTATTATTACATATTCCGCGAAGCCTCAGTTTCGGCTTTGCGTATGGGTAGCAATATGTGGAACCAGATGTCGTCAACAATGGCCAATGATGGTTCGGGCATCTTCGATCCGCGCTGCAAAATCTGGTTCATGACCAACAATGCCGATAAATGGGTGCCTGCTCCGCAAAACCTCTCTGTTGTGGATGGGGGAAACCCTTATCCTAATGATCCTGTTAACTCAATCGTTAAGAAACCAGTTGGCAGCGATCCGGGAAATATATTCTCGGCCTTTAACATTTACTTGGCCACCGATAATAAATACCGCCCAACACTGATTATTTCAGAGGCCGATGTACATTTCCTAAAGGCCGAAATCTACCAGCGTGGTATGGGTGTGAGCAAAAACATCGTAACTGCAAAAGCCGAATACGAAGCAGGAGTTAAAGCTTCGGTCGATTTCTGGTACTATTATACCCAAAAATCGCCAAGATGGGCTGGTCGCGTGCCTACACCGCCAACGGCGACAGAAATGACAACGATGTTAAGCAACCCCAAAGTATTGTACAATGGTGCTAATGACAATGATGCCTTAACCAAAATTGCTACGCAGGCTTGGATTGCCACTACCTGGCAGCCGGCAGAAGCTTGGGCCATTGTAAGAAGGACTGGTTTGGTGCCACGAGATGCTACGGCTGCGCCATCGAACATTGTACGTTTGCCTTATCCAGATGATGAGCAGACCAACAACGGTACCAATTGGACAGCAGTGACCGGAGGAGCCGATAAAACAGCACAATCAGCCAAAAAACTGTACTGGATGCCTTAAATAGAATAGCAAGATAAGATGATCTGCATCAAAGCTGTTATGTGATGTAGATTAGCTTATAGTTTATAAGTTGGTGATGAAAGGGAACGCCTAGGGCTTCCCTTTCTTTTTTAATGGAGTTTAGCTATGCCGAGCTTGGCGGCCAATTCGTTCAGGTCGTGAACCACCACATCGATGAGTGGGATGCCTTCCAGTTTTCTTGCTTGTTCAAAAGCGTGTTCGGGCTCGCCGGGGATGATCACCTTTTGGTCTGGGTCAACCGTGGCAGCGCCTTTAAAACGTTCAATCCAGTTGTCGAGGTGGTTTTTAAAATCAGTAATGGGCCTGAATCCATCTACGCGCATGGCACCCAGAAAGTGGCCAATGCCTTCGCCCACCGGATCGGTAGGAGGCTCTAAAAAGGCCACGAAAGGAGGTACCCATGGACCGTAATTGGCGCCAGAAAGTACTGCCGATAAAATATCGACCGTAGCACCCAGGCCGTAGCCCTTGTGGCTGCCATGGGCCTTATCGCTTCCTAAAGGCAATAATGAGCCTCCGTTTTTTAATTCGTTCGGGTTGGTCGATTGTTGCCCGTTGGCGTCTTGCACCCAGCCATCCGGAATAGCCGTATTGGCTCTTTGCGCAATTTCCAGTTTGCCATTGGCTGCTGCTGCGGTAGCCATGTCAACTACCACAGGAGGATGTTGTCCTGCCGGAAAAGCATAACAAATAGGATTGGTGCCCAATAACCGTTCGTTGGCATAAGTTGGGGCTACCAGTGGGCTTGCATTGGTCATGCTCATGCCAATCATATCTTGCTCAACAGCCAATAAAGCATGATAGCCAGCAATACCAAAATGGTTCGAATTTTTAACCGCTACCCAGCCGCTCCCATATTGCTTGGCCTTTTGCATGGCAATTTGCATGGCAAATGGTGCTACCACCAGGCCCAATCCGCCATCACCGTCAACGGTGGCGGTGGTAGGTGTTTCATGTACAACTTTAATATTAGGAGTAGCATTGATCCGCTGTTTTTCCCAAAGGCGCACATAGCCACTTAAACGGGCTACGCCATGCGAATCAATGCCACGCAAATCAGAACGGATCAGTACATCGGTTGCCAGATTGGCGTGCGCATCGGTACAGCCCATCTGTTTAAAAACACTGTAGGTAAAGCTTCGGAGCTGTTCTTCGGTAAAAGTGATAAAGTTCATTCTTGGTGGGCTATGAGACGTGGGTTTTGAGATGTGAGTATTGAGATATGAGTATTGAGACTTGAGCCTTAACCTATACTTTATGGAAGCAGCAAAGTAAAATCGCCACCCAATGGCTGGAAGTTTTCAATGAGCGAAGCAATAAAATCGTCGCCATAATTGACATACATCGGAGCCAGGTTAAGCACGCGTTCTTGCAAGGTGCCATTAGGGAAAAGCCTGTTCTTTACATTTTCTATCTGTTTTAACGAAACATCATGTTTGCGTTTTTCGGCCCTGAACAATTTTTTCTCCAAATTGGCCAACAAGTGGCTGGTTTTTGTTTTAGCCGAATCGGCCGAACTTTCCAGGGTTTTGTCAATTTTGAAGGCATGCAGCTTGATCTGGTCAAAAACGGCCTGTATAGCCCGGGTTTCGTCGGCCAGGTTTAAATTAGCCTCGCTGTTTTCATTGATCCATCTTTTTTGCAGGGTCTCGGTACTTAAAAAGGCATCTTCAAATTTGAAGCCGAGTTTGTGGAGGTTGTCTGCACTGCGCTGATCAATCAGCAAAGCCGAATTGCGCAGCAACAAAACAGGAAAATCGATTTGATAATAATCGAAATTGGCTTTGAGCTGCATCCAATAAGAAACTTCGGCGCCACCGCCAATGTAGGCAATATTGGGCAAAATCACTTCCTGGTAAAGCGGTCGCATGATCACATTCGGACTAAACCTTTCAGGATGTTCGTCTATTTCCTTAACCAATGTGGCCTGTGTAAAGCTGATATCGGTATGGTTAACCGTATACAAGCCATCTTTTTCGATTATCCGTTCCCTCAGGTTGTCTATCAGGTAGAAGAAATTGATTTCACGTCCGTTAACCTGTGTTTTATAGCCGTTTTTAGTCAGTTCTTCGCTGGTTTGTTCGGTCAGTTTTGAACTGTGTTGTCCAAGAATATCCCGCTCAATAATCGGTGCGAATTCTTTTTTGAGCTGGGCATCATCCGCATTGATGATTACCAAGCCATACTGTTCAAATAGGCTGTTGACCAATACACGGGTAGCCTCTGCCAAATTATCATTGTTGAGGTAGGCATTTTCTATCAGTTTGGCCAATTTCTTGCCATTTTTGCTGATGCCCAAATAACCTTTGTATGCCGTGACGGCGGCGACAACGGTCTTGGTACTCAAACGACCGGTAGCACCATTGGTCTGCTGAATCCAGCTGATGTTTTTTTCATCCACGCTAACGTGGTTGATTTCCTCAAAATCGTGGTCTTCGGTAGCCATCCAATACACCGGAACAAAGTTCTTCTCGGGGTTGGCCATTTTTAACTCGATGGCTAAATTAATGGTGGTTACTATTTTGTAGATGAAATACAGGGGGCCGGTAAAGAGGTTGAGCTGATGGCCCGTGGTTACTGTAAACGTATTTTCATTGGCCAGGAGCGCAATATTTTGGCTAACGGCCTGATGGGTTTGAAGGTGCTGGTATTGCTGGGTTAAAACGTCGACCAGTATTTTTCGGTCTCCTTTAAAATTCCTGGCGGCCACGGCTTGTTTCAGCCCTTGCATATCTGGCCTGAAGTTGTAAAAAGGGCGCAGGAATTCTTCGTCGTCTACATAATCTAAAACAAGTTTAGAAAACGAGTGGGTATCTTGGTAGGAGATGTATTTAGCCTTCATCTGGGTTTGAACTTTGACAATATTCGGGCAAGTTGCAAATTAATGCGGTCAAAATGATAGCAGCTATGTTTATTTTACAATTTGTCCATACAGGTCGAAATCTTCGGCACGGTCTATTTTAACCTGAACAAAACTGCCAACGGCGGCATAGCCAGAATGGGCATCGATCAGTACTTCGTTGTCTACCTCGGGCGAGTCGAACTCGGTACGGCCAATAAAGAAATCGCCTTCTTTTCTGTCTACCAATACTTTGTAGGTTTGGCCAATCTTGGTTTGGTTGATATCGAAAGAAATACCTTGCTGCAGTTCCATAATGGCATCTACGCGTTCTTGTTTCACCTCTTCAGGAACATCGTCAACCAAATTGTAGGCATGTGTTTTTTCTTCGTGCGAGTAGGTAAAGCAGCCCAGGCGATCGAAACGGGTTTCTTCTACCCAATTGTACATTTCTTCGAAATCTCTTTCGGTTTCGCCGGGATAGCCACAAATTAAAGTGGTACGCATGGCGATGTTCGGTACCTTGGCCCTGATTTCGTTCACGATATCGATGGTTTTTTGCTTGGTAATTCCCCTGCGCATCGATTTCAGCATGTTGTCTGTAATGTGTTGCAAAGGCATGTCCAGGTATTTGCAGATGTTTTCGCGTTCGTTCATGGCATCCAGAATTTCCATGGGGAAGCCAGAAGGGTAGGCGTATTGCAACCTGATCCACTCAATGCCGTTTACATCAGAAAGGCGGCGCAATAATTCGTCGAGGTTGCGTTTGCCATAAATGTCGAGGCCGTAGTAGGTCAAATCCTGTGCAATCAAAATCAGTTCCTTGGTGCCATTGGCCGCCAATATTTTGGCCTCGTTTACCAATTCGTTCATGTCTCTCGAAACGTGCTTGCCACGCATTAACGGAATGGCACAAAATGAACAGGGACGGTTACAGCCTTCGGCAATCTTAAAATAGGCAAAATGCGATGGAGTAGTGAGCAAACGCTCACCAATCAGCTCGTGCTTGTAATTGGCGCCAAGGGTATGCAGGATATTCTGCAGGTCGTTGGTGCCAAAATAGGCATCTACGTTGGTAATTTCCGATTCGAGTTCGGGCTTGTAGCGCTCAGAAAGACAGCCGGTAACAATTACTTTTCCAACTTTGCCTTCGTCTTTAAGCTGGCTATATTGCAAAATCGTATCAATCGATTCCTGCTTGGCATTGTCGATAAAACCGCAGGTGTTGATTACCACGATATCATCTTTGCCTAAGCGATTGGATTCGTGCTCAACGGCAAGGTTATTGCCACGCAGCTGTCCCATCAATACTTCCGAATCGTAGGTGTTTTTAGAACAGCCTAGGGTAATCACGTTGATTTTAGGTTTGGTAACCGATTTTATAGCCTTTTTTGTAATCATTTTATTTGAAAAGGGAGTTAACGAATTCTTTTTTGTCGAACAACTGCAAGTCGTCCATTTTTTCGCCAACGCCGATATATTTTACTGGAATTTTAAACTGGTCGGAAATACCGATCACTACGCCGCCTTTGGCCGTACCGTCTAATTTGGTAATGGCCAATGCGTTCACGTCGGTGGCTTCGGTAAACTGTTTGCATTGCTCAAATGCGTTTTGCCCGGTAGAGCCATCTAGTACCAGCAAGATTTCGTGTGGAGCATGAGGCACTACTTTTTGCATCACGTTCTTGATTTTGCCCAGCTCGTTCATCAAGCCGATTTTGTTGTGCAAACGGCCGGCCGTATCGATAATCACTACATCTTCCTGATTGGCAACCGCCGATTGCAGGGTATCGAAGGCAACGGAAGCAGGATCAGAACCCATCGCCTGTGCCACTACGCGTACGCCTACGCGCTCGCCCCAAAGTTTGATCTGGTCTACAGCCGCGGCGCGGAAAGTATCGGCCGCGCCCAATACCACTTTCAGATTTTCATTTTTTAGTTTGTGCGCCAGTTTGCCGATGGTTGTGGTTTTGCCCACGCCATTTACGCCTACCACCATAATAACGTAAGGCTTGTGGTTGCCGTATTCGAAATTACGGAAATCATTGCTGTTGTTTTCGGCCAGCATGAGCTGGATTTCGTCGCGCAGCAGGTGGTTAAACTCGGCGGTCGATAAATATTTGTCTCTGGCTACCCTGGCCTCAATGCGCTCGATGATTTTTAGGGTAGTGGCTACCCCAACGTCAGAAGTAATCAAAACGCCTTCCAGGTTATCGAGCACGTCGTCGTCTACCGTCGATTTGCCGGCAACCGCCTTGGTGATTTTGCTCAAAAAACCTTCTTTGGTTTTTTCCAGGCCTTTGTCTAAAGCTTCCTGAGCTTCTGGCGCGGTTTCTTTTTTCTTGAAAAAATCAAATAGACCCATAAAATGTTGTTAAAATAAAAAAAGCCCTTCCGTTTAATACGGAACGGCCTTTCATGCTATTCGTGGATAAGACTACTTGCTGTTGTTAGCAAGCGCATCTTTTACGTGATCGTTGTGTACAATGATTTCTTTGAAAGAATAAGCACCAGTTTTTGGTGATCTTGTCATTGTAATTACTTTCGAATACTCTTTTCCGGTACCTGTTTTAAGGGTTGCAACTACTTTCTTTGCCATGTCTTATTAAGTTTAATGATTGAGTGAAAGATCAAGTGAATGAGGATTTAAAGCCTTAAACCTTTTGCTTCCGGCCTTCAACCTTATTTAATTTCTTTGTGTACGGTTACTTTTTTCAATACAGGGTTGAATTTTTTCAATTCTAAACGCTCGGTAGTGTTTTTACGGTTCTTGGTAGAAATATATCTAGACATACCTGGCATACCACTAGTTTTATGCTCAGTGCACTCTAAAATAACCTGTACTCTATTGCCTTTTTTTGCCATTTTATTTTTTGTTAATGCCGATACAGATCAGCAAGTGTTTTTTACAAATATCCTTTTTTCACGAAGCGGTTGATGGCTTCTGAAATACCAATTTTATTGATGGTTTTGATAGCCGAAGTAGACACTTTTAGTGTTATCCAACGATCTTCTTCAGGGATATAAAATTTCTGAAGCTGTAGGTTCGGGTAAAACTTGCGTTTCGTTTTAACGTTCGAGTGAGAAACATTATGTCCCGACATCGCCATTTTTCCGGTTAAATCACAAACTCTTGACATGACTTTATTATTATTTGATTGTTCGCTACTTCTTAATTTTTAAGAGTTTGCAAATATCAGAATTTTTTTTGTAAACGTCAAGCGAATGCTAATTATTTTTTTTGAGCATAATGGCCATGTTCCAATAACCAGCCTCCTGAAGCTCAAATTCGATGGTTTCCTTGCCGCTGGTTAACTTTAAATGCAAAGGAAATTGAAGCTCTGTTAACGTAAATCTGTTTCTGAGCGTATTTTCCTTCTCCACTTTGATGTTTTCGTATTTGCCTTTAACGATTTCGATCTTGTCGAAAACCGGAATGGCTTCAGGTTCGCCATATTGGGTTTTACTTTGCTGTATGGCGCCGTTAATGTTGTTGGTAGGCGCACCCGGATTAGGATAGCCGAAACGGATAACCAATACGTTCTCTTTCTTTTTGTTGACGCTGAAATTCACCTCGTCTATGTTTGCCGATTTGTTAAAAAGGATATAATTCTTGCCTTTTTTCAAGGTGTCGGTTTGCAGGTTGCTGTTCTTGATAATGCTGGCATTAGCCGTGGCTATTCCAATAAAAAGGAATAGCAAAAGGAAAAGTTTTTGTTTCATGGTGTGTTTCAGTTAATAGTAATTGTATCAAATATACGATTTGCGGTATTTATGGCCATGGTTTTTCTAAATTTTTGGCGATTAACGATTATATTTGGCTAACCATATACCTAAAATTACCTATATGCAGATCAATTCCTTTGAAGAATACCAAGAAACGTACCAAAAAAGCATTAACCAGCCAGAAGAGTTCTGGGCAGGCATAGCCTCCAATTTCCTTTGGAAAAAGAAATGGGACCATGTACTGTCGTGGAATTTTACCACACCCGATATCAAATGGTTCGAAGGAGCCAAACTCAATATTACCGAAAACTGCCTAGACAGGCACCTTGCCGAAAATGGCGATACGCCCGCCATTGTTTGGGAACCCAACGATCCTGAAAAGGAAAGCATTACCTTGACTTACCGCGTACTGCACGAACAGGTTTGCAGGTTTGCCAATGTGCTTAAAAAGAATGGCGTGCAAAAGGGCGACCGTGTGTGCATCTACATGCCTATGGTACCCGAATTGGCCGTGGCTGTGCTGGCCTGTGCCCGTATTGGCGCCGTGCACTCGGTGGTGTTTGGCGGTTTTTCTGCCAAATCTATCGCCGACCGTATCAACGATGCCGCCTGTAAGGTGGTGGTAACCGCCGATGGCGCATTCCGGGGCAATAAGCAGATCCAGTTGAAGGAAGTGATAGATGATGCCCTGATCGGCTGCCCTACCATCGAAAAAGTAATCGTGCTTACGCATACCCGTACGCCGGTATCGATGCTTAAAGGAAGAGACTGCTGGTGGGAAGACGAGATCAAATTGGTTGATTCGAACTGCCCGGCCGAAGAAATGGACGCCGAAGACATGCTGTTTATCCTCTATACTTCGGGTTCTACCGGCAAGCCCAAAGGCGTAGTGCATACCTGTGGTGGCTACATGGTGTATGCCGGCTATACTTTTTCTAATGTTTTCAATTACCAGCCAGGAGAAGTATATTTCTGTACGGCCGATATCGGTTGGATTACCGGCCACTCGTATATTGTTTACGGACCGCTCTCGCAAGGTGCCACCACGCTGATGTTCGAAGGCATTCCGACTTATCCGAATGCTTCGAGGTTCTGGGATATTGTAGAAAAGCATCAGGTCAATATATTGTATACCGCACCTACGGCCATCCGGTCGTTAATGGGATTTGGCTCAGCGCCTGTTCAGGGCAAAGATTTGAGCAGCCTGCGTGTATTGGGTTCGGTAGGAGAGCCGATTAACGAAGAGGCTTGGCACTGGTTCGACGAAGAGATAGGCAAGAAAAACTGCCCGATTGTTGATACCTGGTGGCAAACCGAAACCGGAGGGATCATGATTTCGCCTATCGCCTTTGTAACGCCAACCAAGCCGAGCTTTGCTACCCTGCCCTTGCCGGGCATACAGCCTATCTTGGTTGATGAGCAGGGCAAGGAAATCGAAGGCAATGGTGTTAATGGTAATTTGTGCATCAGGTTTCCGTGGCCTGGCATGTTGCGTACCACTTATGGCGACCATGAGCGTTGCCGTTTAACTTATTTTTCTACCTACGAAAACCTTTATTTTACAGGCGATGGCTGCTTGCGCGACAAAGATGGCTACTACCGCATTACCGGAAGGGTTGACGATGTAATTAACGTTTCTGGCCACCGTATTGGCACGGCCGAAGTTGAAAATGCCATCAATATGCATGCTGGTGTAATCGAAAGTGCCGTGGTCGGCTATCCGCACGAGGTCAAGGGACAAGGCATTTTTGCCTTTGTCATCTATCCGGGATTGAGCAAGGATGAAGAATTGACCAGAAAGGATATCCTGCAAACCGTAACGCGTATTATTGGAGCCATTGCCAAACCCGATAAGATTTTGTTTGTATCGGGTTTGCCTAAAACGAGGTCGGGTAAAATTATGCGCCGTATTTTGCGCAAGGTGGCCGAAGGCGATACTTCGAATTTAGGCGATATCAGCACTTTGCTAGATCCAGCGGTGGTACAGGAGATTATTGGTAAATCGAGACAGCTTTAAGTGGCGGAAGGTGAAAGTCTAAAGCTGGAATTAATTCACCCCTTTAATAATCTCAAAACATAACTATCCAATCTTTTAAAAACAATAACCGTGCTGGTCTGTTATTTAGCTAACAAATAGAGTATTGAACTAAATCAAAAAACCTATGGATAAGCTAGAATTGAAAGGAAAGTGGAACGAGATCAAAGGAAAGGTGAAGCAGGCCTACGCAGATTTAACTGACGATGATCTGAAACACGAAGAGGGCCAGGACGACGAATTGTTGGGCCGATTGCAGCAAAAAACTGGTAAAGCAAGAGACGAATTGGTAAAATGGATTAATTCTCTCTGATTTTTACATCAACGAGCGACTTCTTTTAGGGGTCGCTTTTTTGTTTGGCTTTCACTTCGAAAAAGCGTTCGGCATAGATCACATCGTTGTCGGTTAAGCCCTGTACCACAATCCTGAATTTTCCGGTAATGTCGCTGGTATAAAAGCTGATATCTTGAGTTTTTCCGCCTTTGAGCAGTGTTGCATAATTCCAATAAACCGTTGAGAAGAATGCAGGCTCTTGGGGTTCTTTAAAGTCGTTCAGGTAAAATTCCTTCTGTAATCGGATGCCCTTTACCGGCGTGAAGATTTCGTTGCCATTGCTGGCTATGCTCTCTTTGCACTCGGTGTACAACATCGAATGACCGTTTGTTATGTACATTCGGCCTGGAACTGGCTGGGTATTGTTTGGGTCACCAATATGGTTGGGGCAATTGAGGATGTTGTACCGGCATACATAATCGCCACAAGCATTGCTGCCGGGTAGCCCTCTGCCAAAATTGAGATGGTTGTCTTTTTTGGCTGTAATGGTCACTTCTTTAAGCCTGATGGCTTTTTCGTTGCTTTTGAGCACGAGTTCGCTGTTGTTTAACAGGTTGGAAGGCAAAATGTTGTTTTGATAGGAAATCTGGTGCCTCAATTTGGCATTCATATCGCTAAATGCATCGACTACTTCAATGTGGTATGGCAGTTTGTTTTTGGCATTGATAAACAGGTACATTTTTTTGCCGGCTTCTGCCATCAGCTCGCTGGTGTTGAAATTGAACAAGCCGGTGTTGCTGCTGGTTGCAAAAGCCATTTGCTGCGGATTAAATATGCCGATGGTAACGGGCTCTGTCAGCTCTTTTTTCGATTTGGTGATTTTTCCGATCACTTCCAGGCTATCTGTTTTAAGGTCAGCAGCGTTGGTGTTGAATTGCTGTAGCTCTTGCCAGGTATATCTTCGCCAGCCTTTAACCAATAACACCTGCTCAAGGTAAGCCTTGTCTTTGTAGGCTTGGCCGTTAAGATTGAGGGGCAGTTGTTCAAGTTCGTTGTTCAAAAAAGTATAGCTCTCGATATCGTTGGCATTTTTGCCGTTAAGCCTATTGTCTTGTACACAGGCGATAGAAACGATGGCATTTTCGATTTTACTGTCGAGCTTTAGGCTCAGGCTTACCTTTTGCCTTTGCGCGTAATTTTGTTCGTCGGTATTGAGGCTCAGTTTCGAGGTGTTGTCGTAATGGGCAAAAAACATACGTTCGGCCAATGGCCTATCCAAACTGTCGGTAATGGTGATGGTGTTAAGTCCTTTGGGAACCTCGGTTAGTGGAATTTTGAGGGTTCTGAACTGTTGTTCCATCTCAAAAGGTGCATATATAAAGTTTTCCCTGAAGTTATGGATGCGGATAATCAGTTTTTTAGGGTTGTTGGTGCGCAGGCCGATCCGGAGGCTGTCTTGCGCAAGGGCTTCGGCAATACTTAAGCTGATGCCTTTCTCTAACGACATAGGTAAATGATAAATACTGTCTCTCAAGCCCGAATGGATCAGTTTTACCGTATAATCCGCGCCAGCATCGGCCAGCAACCTGAACTTGCCCATGCCATAGCTGCTGGTTTCGATGGTGTCGATTACTTTGTTGTTCTTGAACAGCAAGGCGGAGAGCGCAAGTGGCATCTGAAATTGGTCTTTCACCTCCCAGGCAATGTTCATGGGCAAACCGGCAACTAAATTTCCACCTTCGGGATAAAACTTTACGATTGCCCTGTTTTTATCCAATGGTAGGGCCATACTGATCAAGCTGCTGTCTTTTTCGTATTTGAGCTTAACGCGCAAGTTGGGGTCCGAAATGTTTTCTTGTTTGGGGAGCTCCAACAAAAGTTGTCCAGATGCATCTGTTTTGGCTGTTTTTGTCAAATTACCATATTTATAACTTACGGTAGTTGGCTTGGGCAAAAAGCGGTTGTCTTTAGAGGTAACCGAAAGCAGCACTTTGTTGTTGCTGGGTTCTAATAGTTTCATGCTGGCCTTAAACGGTTCGCTCATATTGGTTTTAATGGTAATCGGCTGTACAAACATGGCTTCAGGACTGTTGTTGACCAGTCTATCGGTGATGGCAAGCAAGCGATAATCGCCCGTTAATAACGAATCGGGTAAAACAAGGCTGCCAAAAGCCAGGCCGTTCTGCATCGGAAATCGTTCTTCAATCACCACTGTACTGTCGGCATCCCTAATCAAAGCTACCGAAATGAGTTTGTGCTCATTGATGGGAGATTTACTTTTCCTGATCAGGTAGGCTGTAAACCATACCGTTTCGTAGTTGGTGTAAACGTTTTTGTCGAAATGCACAAAGAGGTTGGCATTTTGTTTGGCTTCGCCATAAGCCTTCAGGCGGTTGTCTAAAGGGTCTTGGGCATTTGCCCACAAACTTAAGAACACAAACAAGATAACGAGGGGTAGGAAGCGCATGCGTTAAAAATAGCTTTAATCTCCTAAAATAGGAAATGGGTTGTCTAATCAACACAAAGGCCGCTTCGACATCATCGAAACGGCCTTTGCACATGAGCTGCTGTTGACTTAGTAGCCGAACAATTGCTCTAAGGTTAAAGTGGTTACTGTGCCAAATTTCTGCATGTCTTCCAATTTCACTCTCTTATCAGAAGCCACAATCAGGTAGGTGTATGGCTTATTGGCAATTTTTTCGCCATGGAAGGCTTTAATACTGTCGAAATTGATCGGTTTAAGTTCTCTGTAAAGATCGATTCTCGAATCGTGGTCGTAGCCTAGTTTTTTGTCGGCCAGGTAGCTGTAAATCACAGCATCTTTGGTAATGCGGGCGGTTTCTATATTGTTAACCACGTTTGCCTTGGCGCCATCGAACGATTTTTCGCTTTTTGGCAACACGTTCAGCAGCTCGTTCATTCCGTTTACGGCATCAGTCATTTTATCGGCTTGGCTGCCAACATAAGCTACCATGCTGTACTGTTTGTCGGCCCTGTCTGGCGATACATAAGTGGCAAAAGTAGAGTAGGCTAATGCTTTCGATTCCCTAATGGTTTGGAAAACGATAGAACCCATACCTCCGCCAAAATAGCTGTTAAATACCTGGATGCTGGCCGCATCGTTTTTGTTGTAAACCCCGGTGTTTCTCAACCAGCGGATTTCCGATTGCACCATGTCGTAATTGGCAAAATATACCTTATTGGCATCCTGCGTTGTATAGGTGTACGCTTTTGCAGGGGCAGCCGGAGTAAACTCTTTGGGCAATAAATGCTGTTTTTTGATTTCAGGCGCAATGCTGGCCAGATCTTTTGGTCCGTAATAAGTAATGATATGCTCGTAATTGGTCAGGTTGTGCAGCAAATCAACCAGGTCGGAGGCTTTGATGTTTTTTACCTCTTCGTTGGTCAGCACATTATTGAAAGGGTTTAAGCTGCCATATTGTGCGTAAGAAGTCAGGGCATTCATAATTTGGCCTTTGTTGAGCTTGGCATTTTCACGGCCTTTCAAGATGCTGCTTTTCAGTTCTTCCAGCGCTTTTTCGTTTACTTTTACGTGGGCAAGGATATGCTCAACCAAACTTACCGCTTTGTCGAAGTTTTCCTGCAAACCACTGATGCTGATGGTTGTGTTATCTGCGCCAACGCTTAGGTTGTAGGTGCAGGCAATGTTATAAAACTGCTTGCTCAGGTCTTCGGCGCTATATTTGTCTGTACCTAGGTAAGGCAGGTAGCTTGAGGCATATTGTAACAGTTTATAGTTGTTGGCACCGATGTTCAGCCTGTAAGTCATTCTGAAGATAGAATTGTCGTTGTTTTTGGTGGCCAACAAATCGGCAATACCAACTTTGCCATAGGCGATGTCTTTTTGGTAATCTAAGAATTTAGGCGCAATCGGCTTTACCGGAGCCTCTAAAATGCTTTTTACAAATGGCGAGGTCAAGTTGGCGTTCGCGTTGATTGGCGTAATGGCAGGTTTTTCAACCTTGATTACGTTTTTGTCTTCGCCTTTGTGCTTATAGCCGATAACGTAGTTGTCTTTAAAGAACTCTTTGGCAAAGGCTACCACTTGGGCCTTGGTAATTTTTGAAGTTGCTTCAATTTCACCTAAGTTTTTGTCCCATTTGGTACCCCTGTTCAGGATAAATTCTGTCGAAAGGTTTTCGGCCCTGTTGTTGTTGCTGTCGAAAGCCTGTAAAAAGCTTAGCTTTCTGTTGGCTACGATCGCTTTGAGCAGTTCGTCGTCAAAATTGCCTTGTTTAAGCAAGTCAACCTGCTCCAAGAGTAATTTGGCTACTTGTTCCAAAGTTTGGCCTTGTTTCGGTTGGGCCGAAAGATTGAATACGCCGTAGTCTTTCATTTGCTGATAGCTGGCACTTGCCCTAAGCACTTTTTGCTGCTTGTTCAGGTTAATGTCGATCAAGCCGGCCTTGCCATTGGTCAATATGCTACGGATCAATTCGAGCAATAGGCTTTGTTGCGAATTTTCGGGATAGCCGCGGTAGTAGATTTCTACTGCCTCGGCGCTAGGGCCATATACATCAACTTTCTGGATGCTGGTTAATGGTTTTTCGGGAACCGGATTGTACAGCACTACAGGTTTGGGTGCCATATAGCTGAAAGATTTGTCTATCTTCTTGATCATCTCGTCAGGATTGAAATCACCTGCGAAAATGATGGCCATGTTGTTAGGCACATAATACTTATCGTAGTATTTTTTGATCTCTACCAGCGAAGGGTTTTTCAAGTGTTCGATGGTACCAATGGTAGTTTGCTGCCCGTAGTTGTGCGTAGGGAAAAGCTTGTCCATCATGGCTTCATCCAATTTGTTGCCGTCGTCGTCTAAGCCACGGTTCTTTTCTTCGTACACTGCTTCCAATTCGGTATGGAAAATACGGAAAATAGGCTTGCGGAAACGCTCGCTTTGGATGGCCAGGAATTTATCGATGGCATTGGAAGGAAAATCTTCGTTATAGACGGTTTCTTCGTACCAGGTATGCGCATTAGAAGAATTGCCACCAATGCCGGCAATCATTTTGTCGTATTCGTTGGCAATAGAGAAGTTCGAGGCTTCGCCAGAAGTTTTATCTATTTCTTTGTAGATTTCCTTGCGCTGGGCCGGGTCGGTTGTTTTGTTGTACTTTTCGTAAAGCGCATCGATTTTGTCGAGCAGGGGCTTTTCTTTGGTCCAGTTGTTGGTGCCAAATTTGTCGGTACCCTTAAAAAGCAAATGCTCCAGGTAATGCGCCAAACCCGTATTGGTTTTAGGGTCGGTATTGCTGCCGGCTCTTACGCTCATGCGCCATTGGATGTTAGGCTCTTTATTGTTGGGCGAAAGAATGGCGGTTAGTCCATTTTTCAAAGTATAAAAACGGGTTTTAGAAGGGTCGTTGGTTACATATTTATAAGTGTAACCTCCAGAGGTGGCCGTTTTCCATTGATAGGTAGACTGCGCCAATAATTGATTGCCCGCCAGCAAAAGACAGACAAAGAGTAAGAGTTTGGTTTTCATCAGTTTTATATGATTTAAG
This sequence comes from Pedobacter sp. ASV12, assembly GCF_016429155.1. Taxonomy (GTDB): domain Bacteria; phylum Bacteroidota; class Bacteroidia; order Sphingobacteriales; family Sphingobacteriaceae; genus Pedobacter. The sequence continues at coordinate 30,562 of NZ_JAELUC010000039.1, forward strand.
TGGGTCAAGATTCGAAGACAAGCCTGGCTTGTGGTTAAGAATGTTTGATGGCCAATAAGTTAGTGATCAAATATAAGTGGCTGGCGATTACTTTTCCAAAAAAATGGGATGAAAATTAACTATTGTAAAACGGGAGCCGGGCTTCTGATTATTTCTCGTATTTTTACCGTATGAATAAAGATACCCAAAAGCCTACCATTTTGGTGGTTAACGACGATGGAATTACCGCTCTCGGTATTAAAAACCTCATCGAAGTGATGCAGGAAATCGGACATGTTGTTGTAGTGGCACCCGATGGCCCCCAATCGGGCATGGGCCATGCCATTACCATTGGCAAGCCGCTGCGGTTCGATCGGGTAGACCTTTATCCTGGCGTAGAGATGTACAAATGCTCGGGTACGCCGGTCGATTGCGTTAAACTGGCCGTCAACAAGGTGTTTAAAGGCAAAAAGCCAGATCTTTGCGTATCGGGCATCAACCATGGACTGAACAACTCGATCAATGTCATTTACTCGGGTACCATGTCGGCCGCGGTAGAAGGTGCCATCGAGAAAATCCCCTCTATTGGGTTTTCGCTCGATGATTTTGCCCAGGATGCCGATTTTAGCCACTGCAAGCCATTTATCAAGACTATCGCCCTGCAAGTGCTGAGCCACGGATTGCCTGAAGCTACGCTGCTCAATGTCAATTTCCCAAAAGGGGCACACATCAAAGGCATTAAAATCTGCAGGCAGGCCAATGCCAAATGGGCCGAAGATTTTGAAGAAAGAAAAGATCCCTACCTAAGGCCTTACTACTGGTTAACCGGTGTGTTCGAAAACTACGACAAAGGCGAAGATACTGATGTTTGGGCATTGGATCATGGCTATGCTTCGGTGGTGCCGGTTCAGTTCGACTTGACTGCACACCATGCCATCCCAATTTTGAATGGCTGGGACTTCAACGCCAGGCCAAAGGCACAATCGAAAGTGGAGAAAACCGCAGGTCCGGATGGCGCAAATCTAGGTTAGCCATGCAAGAAAAAATCAAGGCAATCAAAAACAACGTTTGGATGGGCATGGCCGTTGGTTTGCTGGCCCCGCTGGTGCCGGGTTTCCTGGTTTGGTACCTGATGCAACATGTTAAAGCTTTGCAACATGCCGATTTATTGCTCATTGGCTGCGTAGCCATCAATGCCTTTCTGATGAACTACTTTTTTAAAATCAATAAGGAGCATGTGGGGCGCGGCATTTTAAGCATCACATTTTTATGGGCCTTTGCCTTCTTTTTTTATAAGGTGCTTTAAAATGGGAGCCCGAAGTTGAATAGTTTACCGTTAAACAATATAGCAATTGAACAACAAAGCAATCAACCCATGACTAATCCTCTAATGAACTGGTGACACCAATGATACTAATGAACCAAACCAAATGAAATATTACCTTGTAGCAGGCGAGGCCTCTGGCGATTTGCATGGAGCCAATTTGATGAAGGCATTGAAATTAGAAGATCCAACCGCCACGTTCAGGTATTTTGGTGGCGATAAGATGCAGGCAGAAGGTGGCGAGCTGGTTAAGCACTACGCCGACATGGCTTTTATGGGCTTTACCGAAGTACTGTTTAACCTGCGCACTATTTTCAAGAACCTCAAAGCCTGCAAAGCCGACATCTTAGCCTACCGGCCCGAAGCGCTGATATTGATAGATTTTCCGGGCTTTAACCTCAAAATCGCCGAGTTTGCCAAGCAGCAAGGCATCAAGGTTTGCTATTATATTTCGCCAAAGGTTTGGGCCTGGAACCAAAAACGTGTGCTCAAAATCAAACGTATAGTCGACCAGATGTTCTGCATCCTGCCTTTCGAGGTTAGTTTTTACAAGGAATGGGGCATGGAAGTAAATTATGTGGGCAATCCCCTGTTGGATGAAATCGGACAGTTTGTGCCTAATCCTAATTTCAGGGCCGACAACCAGTTGAGCGATAAACCGATTGTGGCCTTGTTGCCAGGCAGCCGCAAACAAGAAATAGAGCGTTTGTTGCCCGATATGTTAGCCGTGGTAAGCCAGTTCTCCGATTATCAGTTTGTGATTGGTGCGGCACCAACCTTTAGCGAGCAGTATTATCAGCAGTACATTAACGAGAGGCCGGCCAACTTGGTTTTCTCGCAAACCTACCAGTTGCTGCACCATGCCCATGCGGCTTTGGTAGCATCGGGCACGGCCACTTTAGAAACCGCTTTGTTCAAAGTGCCCCAAGTAGTGCTTTACCGTGGCGGCAACGTGTCGGTGGCCATTGCGCGTTTACTGGTAAAAATCAGGTTTATTGCTTTGGTTAACCTCATTATGGATAGGGAAGTGGTCAAAGAACTGATCCAGGAAGACTGCAATGTGGCACTTATCGCAAAAAACCTCAAACTTGTTACCGAAGGAGAGGGGCGCGTAAAAATGTTGGCCGATTATGAAGAACTGGCCATTAAAATGGGTAGCGCAGGCGCTTCGCAGCGAACAGCCAAGCTTATTGTGGATGCCTTGAAATAACATAATTTAACAAATGGCAAGTGCTACAACTGCTCTAAATAAGCTATTTTCGAACTTTAATGATATATTTGAAGCGATCAGCAAAATCTAAACATGAAAGCCCTCTCTATTAAAGACATAGCACTAAAGGCCAAGGTATCTATTACCACGGTTTCATTTATCATTAATGGAAAGGCCAAAGAAAAGTCGATTAGCGATGCGGTGATCAAGAAGGTACAAAAAATCATTGCCGAGAGCGGTTACAAGCCCAACCAGATTGCCCGAAGCCTAAGAACCGGCAATTCGAACATCATTGGGCTTATTGTTGAAGATATTTCCAACTCGTTTTTCTCCAGGATTGCACGTTTAATAGAAGACAAGGCCTATAAAAGAGGCTACAAAATTATTTATTCGAGGGGGGGGGGGGGGTACACATCTGACGCTGCCGACGAACCACGACATGGGTGGGGGGGGGGGGGGGGGGGGGGGGGGGGGGGGGGGGGGGGGGGGGGGGGGGGGGGGGGGGGGGGGGGGGGGGGGGGGGGGGGGGGGGGG
>NZ_JAELUC010000003.1 GCF_016429155.1 Pedobacter sp. ASV12
CCCCCCCCCCCCCCCCCCCCCCCCCCCCCCCCCCCCCCCCCCCCCCCCCCCCCCCCCCCCCCCCCCCCCCCCCCCCCCCCCCCCCCCCCCCCCCCCCCCCCCCCCCCCCCCCCCCCCCCCCCTTTTAGATGTGTATAAGAGACAGGCCGAATTCCTAAAATCTTTCGAACGTAGTTTGTCAATTGACAGGTTGCGGGCAACATTCATCATCCAGGTGAACAAACGTCCTTTTGAGGGATCGTAGCCTTCTGCTGAGTTCCATATTTTAACGAAAGTTTCCTGTAATAAATCTTCGGCCAGTTCAATAGGTTGAACAATGCGCGAAATTACACCAAGCAAGGCTCCAGAATACATGCTGTACAAGGCCTTAATAGCAATTGTATCACGCCTTTTAAGGGCGCTTACCAATTCTTCTTCAGAAAGTGTTATTTTTTTAGTGGTTGCCAATGGTGCTAATATACAGAATACTATAAACAAGATGCTAAGAAAAATGTTTGCACTTGGATATTTTTTTAAAAATCAAACAAGTGCTTTTCTGCATGATAGGAGGAACGTACCAAAGGGCCGCTCTCCACATATTTTAAGCCTTTGGCCAAACCAATTTCCTTGTACTTGGCAAATTGGTCGGGATGGATCCAATCTACTACCGGATGATGTGCTCGGGTTGGCTGCAGGTATTGGCCCAAAGTAAGAATGTGTACGCCGTTTGCTACCAGATCGTCCATGGCTTCTAAAATATCCTCTTCGGTTTCGCCAAGGCCAAGCATGATTCCGGTTTTGGTTCGAAGACCAAATTCAGAAATACGTTTCAGGGCCTCTAAGCTTCTGTCGTACTTGGCTTGGATGCGTACCTGTCTGGTTAGGCGCCTTACGGTTTCCATGTTGTGCGATACAACTTCGGGTCTTTCTTCCAATACCCGGTAAAGGTTATCCCATTGGCCCTTAAAATCGGGAATCAAGGTTTCTAAAGTGGTTTCCGGACTTTCACGTCTGATGGCCTGTAGCGTTTCGGCCCAAATGATCGAACCGCCATCTTTAAGATCATCTCGGTCAACAGAGGTAATTACGCAATGTTTTACCTGCATCAGCTTTACCGAATTGGCTACACGGGCTGGTTCGTCGGTATCAACTGCTAAAGGACGGCCTGTGGCCACCGCACAAAAAGAACAAGAGCGTGTACAAATGTTGCCCAGGATCATAAAAGTTGCCGTGCCGGCACCCCAGCATTCGCCCATGTTGGGGCAATTGCCACTCTCGCAAATGGTATGCAGCTTATGCGTATCGACTAAACTGCGCACTTGTGCATATTCTTTGCCAACGGGTAATTTTACCCTTAACCAGTCGGGTTTGCGGGGGGCTTGGGTTACAGCCGGAACTACAGGAAGTTCAATCATAGTACAAAGTTAAGCAATAGGATTGACAAGTTGGAAAACCGAAATGTTTGAATGTTGTAAATATATAAGGATTGCTGAGAATGGCTATCTTGTTTTAATTGTTGGCCATAGCCTGGTATGCCGAATGGTAGTATTGATGAATTGTTAAGCCGCAAGCTTCAGCCCATGGGCTACAGGCTGTCAACCATCGGCTTCCAATCGAATACCACCTGCCGTTTGTTTTCCTCAAAGCCTAACCGTTTATAAAATTCATGGCTTGCTAATCGTACTACGTTGCACCTTACCCTCATTTTCTCTACTTCAAATGCCTGGCTCCAAATTTTGACTGCCTTGATCAGTTTTTTGCCTATTTGCTGTCCCCTGAAGCCTGCTTCTACCACCAAGCCTAAGATTTCAACAAAAGCCGGGCTTTCTAAGGTAAGTTGGTAAGTGCCATGGATCCAGCCTACGATTTGGTCGTCGGCAATTGCTATAAAAATGCTGTCGGTTTTGCTGCTGATTAAATTTTGCAGGCGCTGGGCAAAGGCCACTGGTTCGTTGGCGTAGCCCAATTGGGCAGTTAATCGGCAAAGCTGTTGGGCTTGGATTTCGTTTATTGCGACTAGCTGTTGGATGCTGATTTTCACTGTATTGGTGTTTTTGGGGTAAAAGATTGAAAAATCGTGATGGTTGCCTCAAAATCTGCTCATTATCGTTCAAATTTAAATTTATAAAGCTTAAATTTGTGCACTAACCAAAGAAAATGTCTGTTTGGCCTTTGTGGCTGATGGAAATCTGTCTATGTTCTAGCGTAGTCATCCTGTTGTTGAACGCAAATTGATTTAATTAGACTAACATGACTGTTAAGTGATTGTTTGGCATCGATTGTGCTAAGTAACTTACAGATTTTATTTGGTTGTAAAATGAGCAGAAAAAGAAAGACGGTTGCTGAAACCGACACAGATGTGATTCTGATTGGTGCTGGCATTATGAGCGCCACACTGGGGATGTTGTTAAAAGAACTGGAACCAAGCCTAAGCATTGAAATTTATGAACGCTTGGATATTGCGGCCGCCGAAAGTTCGGATGCTTGGAACAATGCAGGTACGGGGCACTCGGCGTTTTGCGAGCTGAATTATACACCCCAAAAGCCTGATGGTTCGGTGGATACCAAAAAAGCGGTTCAGATTGCCGAATCTTTTGAGGTTTCCAAACAGTTTTGGACCTACCTGGTTGAGCAGAACATTCTTTCTGATCCGCATACCTTTATTAGAAATATTCCGCACCTGAGCTTTGTTTGGGGCGAAGAAAATATCAAATTCCTGAAAACCCGTTACGAGGAACTGCGCAAATGCAACCTGTTCGAGGAGATGGAATACACCGAAAACCCAGCTACCTTAAAAGAATGGGTACCATTGATTATGGAGGGCCGCGACAGCAACGAAAAAGTAGCGGCTACCAAAATGGATCTGGGTACCGATGTGAACTTTGGGTCATTAACGCGCGAAATGTTCAGCTACTTGGGCAAACAAGAAAAAGTAAGCTTGTTTTTCGATCATGAAATCCGCGAATTGGACAAAACGGCCAGTGGTGCCTGGGAGGTGAAGGTTAAAGACCTTGACAATGGCAAAAAACGTAAACGTCTAGCCAAATTTGTATTTATTGGCGCTGGTGGAGGCTCGTTGCCATTGCTTGAAAAATCCGATATCCCCGAAGGAAAAGGTTTTGGCGGTTTTCCGGTAAGCGGACAATGGCTAAAATGCACCAACGAAGAGGTGATTGCGCGCCATCATGCCAAAGTTTATGGCAAGGCTGCGGTTGGTGCGCCGCCAATGTCGGTGCCGCATTTGGATACCCGCATGATTAATGGCAAACAAGCCCTCCTTTTTGGACCTTATGCAGGTTTCTCGACCAAATTTTTAAAGCATGGGTCGTTTTTGGACTTGCCTTTATCGATCAAGTTCAACAATATCCGCCCGATGATCGCTGCGGGACTGCACAACCTAGACCTGACCAAATACCTCATCGAGCAAGTGCGCCAATCGCCTGAAGACAGGATGGTGGCTTTAAGAGAATATTTGCCCAATGCCGATATGAAGGATTGGGAGCTGGAAACAGCCGGACAGCGTGTACAGGTCATCAAAAAAGATGAAAAAGAAGGCGGTATTTTAGAGTTTGGTACCGAAGTGGTAAGTGCTGCCGATGGTTCGATCGCTGCTTTGCTGGGCGCTTCTCCTGGTGCTTCAACCGCGGTTTCTATCATGCTCGATTTATTGGGGCGCTGTTTCAAAAAAGAAATGCAGAGTGCCAAATGGTTGTCTAAAATCAAACAGATTATTCCGACCTACGGACAGAAACTGGCCGAAAATGAAGCGCTTTGCCACGAAACAAGGCAACATACTGCCGCAACACTGAAGCTTAACAGCTTGGTTGAAGGCTAATAGGGTAGAGGCTTGGAAGGCAAAAGCGTCTTTAAATGGATTTAGCTTGTGAAGTTTTGAAAACTTCGCAAGTGTTAAATCATCGTTTCTACAATTTCTGCAACAGAAATGTCGCTATGCGAAGAATCCAAGATACATTCGCCGTCTTTGATCAGTAAAGCCTGTGGCGATTCGTGGTGAACCTGGAAAGTTTCGGCAATAAGGGCAGAAATATCCCTGTGGCTAATCAGGTCTAAAAAATAAAGCGGGGTGTTTTCGGGTATGGCGTTCCAATCGAATTCAAAATTCCTTTTGGCCATCAAACTGATTGAACAACGGGTACTGTGCTTAAAAATTACACTGTAGCCTTTTGCGAGTTTAATGTCGTTGATTTGTGCTGGATCACTCAGGTTTATCCATTGCATTTTGCTATTATCTCCTTCTTTTTCCTTCTGGATAAGAGCTGTAGGCAGGGCAAAGACGAGAAGAGCAGGATTCTAATATGGCAATTGCGCAGAACAAGAATAATAGAAGAATAGCTACTTTTTTCATCGACTTTTTATTTAAAGAATTTCCTGATTAAAGCTCTAAATTACAAATTTTTGTGAATAACAAGCAAGCGAATTAAATTGTTGCCGCAAAGTGCGCCATTTTTAATGCGGTGATGGCCGCTTCATCGCCTTTATTGCCATGTTTGCCTCCAGCCCTGTCTAGGGCCTGTTGCTCGTCGTTGGTGGTTAATACACCAAAAATAACCGGTTTGCTGTGCTTAATGCCTACATTGGTAATGCCATTGGCAACGGCTTCGCAAATGAAGTCGAAATGTTTCGTGTCGCCCTGAATTACGCAACCCAAACAGATTACCGCGTGAAGTCCAACTTGTTGGGTCAACAGAATTTCTGCTGCTGCGGTGAGTTCAAAACTGCCCGGTACAGGTGCCGAGATAATGTTTTCTTCTTTTACGCCATGTTTAAGCAGCGTATCGTAAGCGCCTTGGTAAAGCGCACCGGTAATTTTAGCATTCCATTCTGCGACTACGATTGCAATTTTAAAACCAGATCCATCTGGGATGGTAGTATGCGAAAAATCCGATAGGTTTTTGAGGTGTGTTGCCATGCTACAAAGATAGGATTATGCTTGCAATGTTGTAAGACCGAAAAGTTGTAATGTTGTAAAGTTTTGCTTTAGCTGCTGCAACTAGCTCTTCAAGCTATTGAGATCCAAATCGGCAAATTGCAACTCAGGCGTCTTAGGCGGCGAAACAACCAAGCCTTTCCTTGCGGTTGTTTTTTTAACCATTAAGATACAATAAGGAGAACAGAAGCTCAGGTGTCTTAGGTGGTGAAAATACCAAAACATATTAGTAATACACATAAAAAAAGAGAATGTCTTTTGAACATTCTCTTTTAAGCCGAATTAACGGAAATTATTTTGCTTGAGCTTCAGCACGAGCGATATATTCATCGATCATGGCTGCTTCTTGGCTGTCGGGGAATTGAGACTTGATTTTGTTGTAAGCTTCTGCAGCGCCTTTAAAGTCTTTCAGCTGCTCGTTTACCAATCCTAATTTTTTAAGGAACATCGGCGAAGTGAATTTGTTTGCCGATTTATCAGCCGCTTTTTTGTAGTAAGTAGCTGCTTGTTTAAAATCCTTCAGTTCGCTGTACGCATCGCCCAAAAGGCCTAATGCCAATGGGTCGGCAACCGGACTTCCAGTAGCTGTGTATTTGCCCAATGCCTCAGTCGCTTTTTTGTATTCGCCTTTACGCAGATAAATACCGCCTAGATAAAGATTAGCCAAATTAGCCGATTTGGTGTTTTCGTATTCTGCAGCGATTTTTTCCAAACCTGGATAACCACCTTCGCCATTAATGGCAATGTTAGCCAACGAATCAACGCCTACATATTGCTCAGCTTTGAACATCTCGCCAGCTGCTTTTTCTGCCCTGTTTTTAAGGTAAACACCTTGATACCAAAAATAAATACCAATTAAAACTACGATAGCTCCGGCAATAAAGGCCAAGCTTTTGGTGTTTTCTTGTATAAAAGAACCCTTTTTCACAGGCTGGTTAGTTTCTTTCTCTGTTGTAGACATTTTATTTTAAAAAATTAAGGATTGCAAAAATACATTTTTCAATGGAAGTATCAACCCCTTTTTTAACTATTTAGTAAAGAGCCTGTTTAAAACTTAGCTGCCAATTTGTTCAGGCTTCCTTTTGGCTGTGGCTTCGTTGCGTTTTTCTGGGTTGGTAACGTTGCTTTCTCCTCAAAAACAAGCTTCATTATGCCCAAAAATAAATGCTGGACATTTTCGTGCCATAAATTTTAAACAGACCCTCAACTTTAGTCAATTAGCACCGCTAAAAAAAGTAACTTTGGCGTTATCATATGTGGCTTAAAAATATTACACTGCTCAATTTTAAAAACTATGCGGCTGCCGAGCTTAGTTTTTCTAAAACCGTAAATGCCTTTGTGGGCAACAACGGGGCCGGAAAAACCAATCTGCTCGATGCGGTGCATTACCTCTGCCTGTGCAAAAGCTATTTTAATCCCATAGACAGCCAGCAGATCAAAACTGATGAAGAACTTTTTTTGGTGCAGGGCGATTTTGACCGCAAAGACAAGAACGAAAAGATTACCTGTGGCCTTAAACGCAACCAGAAAAAGCAGTTTAAGCGCAACAAGAAAGAATACGACAAACTGGCCAACCATATCGGGCTTTTTCCCTTGGTCATGATTTCGCCTTACGATATCAACCTGGTGATGGATGGCAGCGAAGAGCGGAGAAGGTTTATAGACAATGTAATTTCGCAAACCGATGCCGATTACCTCGATGAGCTGATCGTTTACAACAAACACCTGCTCAACCGCAATGCCTTGCTAAAGCAGGTGGCGGCCACCCGCAAGCTCGATATTGCCCTGCTCGAAATATTGAACGAGCAACTGGTGCAGTCGGGTACCAAGATCTTCGAAAAGCGCAAGCAGTTTCTCGCCGATTTTATCCCACTGTTTAACCAGCACTACAGCTACCTTAGCGGCGATGCCGAACAGGTGTCGCTAATTTATCAGTCGCAACTGAACGAGCAGGATTTTGAACAGCTATTGGCTCAGTCAATAGAAAAGGATCGTTTACTTGAGCGAACCACTACCGGTATCCATAAAGACGAGCTTTTGTTTGCCATCAGGGATATGCCGCTGAAGAAATTTGGATCACAAGGACAGCAGAAATCCTTCCTCATTGCCTTAAAACTGGCGCAGTACAGCTACCTGCAAAAATCGAAAGGCTTTAAGCCCTTGTTGCTGCTGGATGATATTTTCGACAAGCTCGACGATTTAAGGGTGCATAAGCTCATGGAAATGGTTTCGCACCACGATTTTGGCCAGCTCTTTATTACCGACACCAGCAAAGAAAGAGTAAATTCTATTTTTAATGCTATTCATGTTAACGTAACTTTGTTCGAAGTAGCCAACGGAACAATCAGCCATGCGTAAACCCAACGATATTACCCTCAAGGAAGCCCTCACCAAGATGCTTTCGGTTTACCGTTTGCGTGGCAAATACGACGAAACCGGCGTGGTGGCGCATTGGCCCGAGCTGATGGGCACTGCGGTAGCCAATAGAACGACCCAGATTTATGTGAGTCAAAGAAAGCTGTTTGTTCGCATCGAATCGTCGGTAATTAAAAACGAACTGCTCCTGGTACGCACCGGAATTATCCAAAAACTGAACGAACGCGCCGGAGCGGAGGTCATTACCGAAATCGTTTTTTTATAGCACAAAAAAATCCCGAAGTCTCCAACGGGATTTAAGGCTTAGTCTTTATTGCCGAATATCTTGGAAATTAACCAGATGATCAAGGCTAATACAACGACGACTACAATGATGCCGGTCCAAACGCCGGCTTTGAATATGCCTTCTACAAGTTCGCAGCTGCTCAATGTTGTGCAGGCGAGTGCAATAAAGGCCAATGGAATGTATTTGTTCATGGTGAGCTGATTTTTTTATACAACAGCACAAGCCAAAAATAGTTTCCTATTGTTCGATTTTAATCAGTTCCACTTCAAAAATCAAGGCACTGAAAGGAGGGATGCCACCCGTTGCCCTTGAGCCATAAGCCAGGTTTTGCGGAATAAAGAAACGGAATTTCGAACCTTCGGGCATCAGTTGCAAGCCTTCGGTCCAGCCAGAAATGACTTGGTTAAGGCCAAATGTAGCAGGCTCTCCACGGTCGTAAGAACTGTCGAATTGTGTTCCGTTGAGCAAGGTGCCTTTGTAGTGAACGGTAACCCGGTCGGTAGCTTTAGGCTTGTTGCCGGTTCCCTGCGTAATTACTTCGTACTGCAGGCCGCTGGCAGTGGTGTGAACACCGGATTTGGCTTTGTTGTTGGCAAAAAAAGCTTTGCCTTCGTTAATGTTAGCGCCGTATTTTTCTTTTCCGGCTTCTTCAAAAAACCTCACTACGGCCTGTTGGCATTGCTCTTGGGTAAGCGATGGATTGGCACTGGCAAAAACATCTTTAAGCCCTTTGCTAAACAACTCATAGTTGAGGCTGCTTACGCCCCCCGACTTGAAGTTGTTGGCTACATTGAGGCCCAGGGCATAACTGGCCGAATCGGTATTGGTTTTAAAAACGGGTTTGGCAATGGGCTTGACAGCAGCCGAAGGCTTTTTGGCCGGTGCAGCTTTCCCTTTGGTTTGGGCATTGGCGCTCAATCCAACTGTTGCGACTAGAGCGGCTATAAATATTTTCTTCATTAATTAGTTTTAAAAGCCGAAAGATACAAAATAAAAATACCTACAAAAAAAATACGTCACCCAGAACTTATGTCCAGGTGACGTATCCCTAAAATTTCCTTTTGCTTAGAAACGCTCTGCAGCGGTGAAGAAGAAATCGCCTTCGATTTGTGCGTTCTCGTCCGAATCAGAACCGTGAACAGCATTAGCATCGATAGATTTGGCATATTTCTGACGGATGGTTCCTTCGGCAGCTTCGGCAGGGTTGGTAGCGCCAATCAGGTTTCTGAAATCTTCAATCGCATTGTCTTTTTCCAGGATCGCCGCAACAATAGGGCCCGACGACATGAAGCTTACCAAGTCGTTGTAGAAAGGACGCGCTTTGTGCACGGCATAAAACTCGCCAGCTGATTCTGGAGTCAATTGGGTGTATTTCAAGGCAATGATCTTAAATCCTGCATTGGTAATATCGTTAATGATTGCGCCGATATGCCCGTTTGCAACTGCATCAGGCTTAATCATTGTAAATGTTCTATTTGTAGCCATTTTTATATTTGTTTCAAATTTTTGCAAAAATACACTTTCTTCGCTTAATATTAAAGGCCGAAAGAATAAAAGCTGTCAATTAAACCTAAAATCATTAGCTTTGCTGGCGAAAAAATTATGATATCCATTTCCGAATTAAAAACGTTGTTGGCTACGCCACAGAAGATTGTCATCACCACGCATCACAAACCCGATGGCGATGCAATGGGCTCGTCTTTGGGGCTGTATGCCTTTTTAATTCAGAAAGGCCATCATGTACAGGTGATTACGCCAACCGATTATCCTGATTTCCTGCACTGGATGCCGAACAATTCTAATGTCATTATCTATACCGAGGCAGTGGAAAAATCGATACAGCTGGTTAACGAGGCCGCCTTGATTTTTTGCCTGGACTTTAATACGCTGAGCAGGATCAACGAGCTGGGCGAACATATCCGTAAGGCGCCGGGGTTAAAGCTGATGATAGACCATCACTTAGATCCAGAAGATTTTGACGATTACCGCCACTGGAATATCAATGCCTGTGCCGCGGCCCAATTGGTTTACGATTTCATCAAGAACGAGCTAGGCGAAGGCGAACTGATCAATAAAGACGTGGCGGCTTGTTTATATACAGGCATCATGACGGATTCTGGTTCTTTCCGTTTTCCTTCGGCTACTTCAACGGTGTATCGCATTGCGGCCGACCTGATCGACCTTGGTGCCGAACATTGGCGCATCCACCAGCTGGTATACGATAATGCCTCAGAAAACCGTTTACGTTTTCTAGGCCATTGCCTGTCTAACAAATTGGAGATTTTAAGAGAGTTCAATACCGCCATCATTACAGTCAATGCCGAAGAGCTGAAAACCTATCAGATTGCTACTGGCGATACCGAGGGCATCGTAAATTATGCGCTTTCTATCAATGGTATTAAACTGGCGGCTTTTATTATTGAAAGAACTGATAAAGTTAAGCTATCTTTACGCTCGACCGGCGATTTTCCGGCGAACGAAATTTGTAAGAAATACTTTGATGGCGGTGGACACCGGAATGCGGCAGGTGGGGCATCAGAACTAAGTTTGCAGCAAACCGTTGAGAAGTTTAAATCCATCCTGCCAGAATATAAAACACAACTATTACAATAATTGAGGAACAAAAAAAACAATAAATAAAAAATGAAAAAAAGTTTAGTAATTCTTTTAGCAGCTACCGTAGGCCTAGCCGCTTGTAACAGAGAGAAAAAAGGTCCGGGAGGTTTGCTATACACCATCCACCATTCTGATAGCAAAGACAAAATCAAAGAAGGCGATATCGTTAAAATGGATTTCGTTCAGAAAAACGATAAAGACTCAGTTTTCTTCAGCACTTATGAAAACGGAATTCCTCAGGTTTTCCCTGTAGGCAAGAAAAGCTATGCCGGCGATATGAACGATGTGCTTTATCTTTTTGGCGAAGGCGATAGCGCTACATTCAAATTGAATTTGGATACCATGGCTTTCTACCAAAAACAACCTAAGCCGGAACCGTTCAAAAACGATAAATACATGACTTTTACTGTTAAAATTCATAAAGTATTCAAGAAAAACGCAAACGAGCCTGATTCGGTATTCCATAAAAGAGCAAATGAGTATTTCCAAAAGGATTACCAAACCACTATGGACAACATGAAAAAAGCCGAGCCAGCAAAAATCAAAGCTTACATTGCTGATAAAGGCCTTAAGACCAAAACTACCCCTAGCGGCATCGAGTATGTTGTGGTAAAAGAGGGTAGCGCAGAAAAAGCAACAACCGGCGATACCTTGATGGTAAACTACACCGGCAACCTGATTAAAAAAGACGCCAAAGGCAAATACAAAATATTCGACACAAGCGATGAGAAAATAGCCAAAGAAGCCAAGCTTCAGGCATCTGGCAGAACTTATGGCCCTACCAAAATGGTTGTAGGCGGTTCTATTCCAGGCTTTAGCGAAGCTTTGACCCTGGTGGGTAAAGGCGGTAAGGTTACCGTTATCCTTCCTTCGAGATTGGCTTATGGCGAGCAACCTATCCCGCAAGCGGGTATCGGTGTAAACTCTCCATTGGCTTTCGATATCGAAATTGTAGATATCATTAAAGGAAAAGCACCTGTTGCGGCACCGCCAGTACCGGTAGCTTCTACACCAAAACAATAAGATTACCCAGGAAATTGAAAGCCCCATCTGATGCAGATGGGGCTTTTTTGTAAAATCAGTTTTTTGTGGTGATAGAAAGCTCAATAAATGCCCTTAACTTTGTATATGTTGTTAACCGATACCCATACCCATCTTTACTACGAAGCCGATCTGGCCAAAAGAACGCAGCTGATGCAACGCTGTTTAGATAACCAAGTGAAGCGCCTTTTTTTGCCGAACGTTGATGTAGCCTCTATTGCTATGATAGACGACCTGGTGCGGCAATATCCCGAAAACTGTTTTGCCATGGCCGGCTTGCACCCCTGCGATGTAAAAGAAGGCTATGAAAGCCAGCTGGAAACCATTTTTAAAAGTATAAACGGTCGACAGATTTATGCCATTGGCGAAATTGGCATTGATTTGTACTGGGACAAAACCACTTTGGCCCTACAACAAGATGCTTTTAGGCAGCAGATCAATTGGGCCAAAGAACTAGGCTTACCTATCGTGATCCATTGCAGAGAGGCTTTCGACGAAGTTTTTGAAGTGCTCGAAGACCTGAAAGACGAGAAGCTCCGTGGTATTTTCCACTGCTTTACGGGTAGTCTGGCACAGGCCGAGCAAGCCATTGCACTGGGTTTTTACCTGGGCATTGGCGGGGTAGTTACCTATAAAAAAGCGGGTTTGGATTTGGTATTGGCTCAAGTTCCGCTTCAACATGTGGTATTAGAGACCGACTCTCCCTATTTGGCCCCTGTTCCATTTAGAGGCAAGCCCAACGAAAGCAGCTACTTGGTGCATATTGCCCAAAAAGTGGCCGATATTTATGGTTTGAGTATAGGGGAAGTAGCCGAAGCAACCACGGCAAATTCGCGAGAAATTTTTGGAGTTTAGGCAGGATCTGCTGGGATTAGCTTTGGTTTTGTAAACAATTGCTTTCTGATAATTTGGCAAATAATCAATGTGATTTCGTTTGCATTTTTTGAAATTTTAAATAGAAGCTATTTTTTATTATAAATTTGTTATTCTTTGTGGCAAAGAAAGGGTTTTGTTGCAAATCGTTAAAAAGGCTTTGGAAAATGAAATAACATTCCAAATTTGCACAAGTAAAATAGTTAATCTGGCCAATGACCAAAATTCTCATCATCTACACCGGCGGTACCATCGGTATGGTAAACGATGCCAAAACAGGTACGCTTATTCCTTTCGATTTTCAGCAAATTCAAGAGAATGTGCCCGAGTTGGCCCGCTTAAATTACCAGCTGTCGGTACACTCTTTCGATCCGATTTTGGATTCATCGAACATGAATCCGGAAATTTGGGCTTCCCTGGCCAAATTGATCCGCGATGAGTATGAGCGCTTCGATGGTTTTGTGATTTTGCATGGTTCAGACACCATGTCTTTTACCGCGTCGGCACTAAGCTTTATGCTGCAGCACTTGGCCAAGCCTGTTGTTTTAACGGGTTCGCAGTTGCCTATTGGCGAAATCAGGACAGATGCCAAAGAAAACCTGATTACGGCCTTAGAAATTGCAGCCACCAAAAAAGATGGCAAGCCCATGGTGCCAGAGGTTTGTATTTATTTTGATTATCAGTTGTTTAGGGGCAATCGTTCCATCAAATATAATTCGGAAAAATTTGAGGCCTTTTTGTCGCCCAATTATCCAATCTTGGCAGAAGCAGGAGTAAACCTGACTTTCTTTCCCAACTACATCCTGCCCGAACCTACTGAGCCTTTTCAGATCCATACAACCTTCAATGCCAATATCGGCGTATTGAAAATGTATCCCGGCATTACCGAAAGAGCGGTCAAAGCCATTACCGAATCGGCGGTTGACGCCATTGTGCTCGAAGCATTCGGTTCGGGCAATACCACTACCGCACCTTGGTTTATCGATTGCCTGCAACAAGCCATTGCCAATGATAAGATTATTGTAGACATCTCGCAATGCAAAGGCGGTTCGGTACAGTTGGGCTTGTACGAAACCAGTCGCAAGTTGCAACAAATGGGCATTGTAAGCGGTTACGATATGACTTTTGAAGCCACGGTAACCAAATTGATGTACCTGATGGGGCAGGGACTTGATAGGGCGGCCATCAAACAACTGCTGGAGATTTCTATTGCCGGCGAGTTGACGGTAGGCAATTAGCTTGCGGTGTCGCTATTCAAAGTATAGCTGAGTGCGCCAGAAGGGCAGTTTTTTACCTGCGCAATGATTTCTTCGGTAGTGGCACCCAAAGGTTCTATCCAAGGTCTTATTGTTGGATTGAAGACCTGGGGCAAGCCCCTAAAACAAATGCCCGAATGTATGCACTTGGCAGGTTGCCAAATAATGGTTACTGCTCCGTTGGTATATTTTTTGGTAATGTCTCTCATGGTAAAGAATGATAATTAAATATAAGATTTTAATTTAAGCAATCAAAGAATTGAAAGTTACTGATAAAATCTATTGGGAAAATCGCTATGCCGAACACCAAACGGGTTGGGATTTGGGCCAGTGCTCACCACCTTTGCAAGCCTATATCGATCAGCTCGAAAACAAAGAACTGTCAATTTTAATACCCGGTTGTGGCCGGGCGTACGAAGCAGGTTATTTGTTGGCCAATGGCTTTACCCAGGTTACGCTCATTGATATTGCCGAAAACCTGGTTGCCCAGTTGCAACAACAATTTAAACATACGCCTGTCAAGATCCTGAAAGCCGATTTCTTTAGTTTGGAAGGCCAATTCGATTTGATTTTGGAGCAGACTTTTTTCTGTGCCATCCGTCCCGAACAGCGTAAAACTTATGTAAACAAAGTGGCCGAATTATTGAAACCTCATGGAAAATTGGTTGGTTTGCTGTTCGATAAGCAGTTCGAAACCGATGGGCCGCCTTTTGGAGGTTCTGTTGCCGAATATGAGGAATTGTTTAGGGAGCAATTTAGGCTTCGAAAACTGGAAAAGGCGTATAATTCTATAAAGCCAAGGCAAAACGCCGAGGTTTTTATTAATTTTATAAAAAAATAGAGATGAAGATTGAGCAAATTTATACGGGATGTTTAGCCGAAGCGGCTTATTATATTGAAAGCAAAGGCGAAGCCGCCATCATTGACCCCCTGCGCGAGGTAGAGCCTTATCTTAAAAAGGCCGCTCAGCATGGCGCTACCATCAAATATATTTTTGAAACTCATTTTCATGCCGATTTTGTTTCTGGTCACGTCGATTTGGCCGAGAAGTCAGGGGCTCAGATCATTTACGGTCCAACAGCAAAAACCGAATTCGAATCGCACATCGCAACCGATGGCGAGCAGTTTAAAATTGGCGATTTGACCATTACCGCATTGCACACCCCAGGACATACGCCAGAATCGACCACTTACTTGCTTACCGATGCCAATGGCAAGGACTATTGCATTTTCACCGGCGATACATTGTTTATCGGTGATGTTGGTCGGCCAGATTTAGCCCAAAAAGGCACATTAACCATGGAAGATATGGCCGCTACGCTCTATGATTCCTTGCACGACAAGATCATGGTGCTGGCCGACGATGTGATCGTTTACCCGGCTCATGGCGCAGGTTCTGCCTGTGGCAAAAACATGAGCAAGGAAACTTTTGATACCCTTGGCCATCAAAAAGAAGTGAACTACGCTCTAAAAGCCGGTTCGAAAGCCCAATTTATCCAAGAAGTAACGGCAGGCATTTTGCCTCCGCCCCAATATTTTGCCAAAAACGCGGCCATGAACAAAGGTGGCTACGAAAGCATTGACGAAGTATTTGAAAAAGGACTGATTGCCTTGGCGCCAGCCGAGTTCGAAGAAATGGCCAACCAAACAGGAGCCCTGATTTTAGATACCAGAGATCCACAGGTTTTTGCACAAGACTTTATACCCAATTCGGTAAACATTGGCTTAAATGGCCAGTTTGCTCCATGGGTTGGCGCATTGATTACGGATTTGAAACAAGAACTGTTGCTGGTTACCGACGAGGGTAAGGCTGAAGAAGCCATTACCCGCTTGGCCAGGGTAGGCTATGACAATACAATTGGTTACTTAGAAGGAGGTATCGAAGCCTGGAAGGCCGCCGGCAAGGAAACCGACCAGATCCAATCGATCAGTGCGGCTGAATTTGAAAGCATCGTTAACGGCAACCCTCATGTAAATGCCCTTGACGTGCGCAAACCTGGCGAGTACGAAGCCGAACACTTGGAAGCCACGTTAACCCGTCCGCTGGATTACATCAACGACTGGACGGCAGAAATCAGTCCCAACGAAACTTATTACATCCATTGTGCTGGTGGTTATCGTTCGATGATTGCCGCATCTATTCTAAAGGCACGCGGGGTAGACAAAGTAATCGATGTGGCTGGAGGCTATGGCGCCATTAAAAACACCAGCCTTAAGCGTACGGATTTTGCCTGCCCAAGCAAGGCCATGAAAGCCTAGTAGAAAACAGTTAATTCGTGTAAGGATTATCGCAAAAGCTCACCCAGTTTCTGGATGAGTTCGGAGCCACGCAGGTTTTTGGCAATAATGGTACCTTGTTTATCGATCAGGAAATTGGTGGGAAAGGAAAAGATATTATAAATCATTATGGCAGCGTTATTTTTGCCATTACTTACATCGGTTACATTCTCCCAAAGTAATCCATCTGCTTTGATGGCTTGTAGCCATTCCTTTTTATCTGTTTCGACGGCTACGCCCAATATGTTGAAACCCTTATCCTTAAAAAGCTGGTAGGCTTTTAGCAGATTTACGTTTTCATGTCTGCAGGGGCCACACCAAGAACCCCAAAAATCCAATAAAATATATTTGCCCTTGATGTTGGAGAGCTTTACCTTTTTATCGTTGACATTTGACAGCTCAAAATCTACATATTTATCACCTACCTTAATCTCTTTGCTTAGTCCAATAAACTGCCTAATTTGTTGTCCGGGTTTGCTCTGTTTCACGGTTGCGCTAAAGCGCTGATAAAGTTCTTCGGCATTTTGCCTGCCCCAGTTGGTGCTGAAAATATTTAAAATAAAAGCCGATACCACAGAGTTGGGGTGCGATTTTACAAAGTTTTTTCCGGCTTCGGTTTCGGCAAGCTGAAGTTTCTCGTATTGGTCCCATTTTTCTTTATCCTTGATGGAATCCTGTTTGGTATCGATTTTTTGCAGGCTGTCTTGCTGTGCACGGATTCTGTTCATGATAGAAGAGAATTCTTGAAATTCTTGGGATGCTACCGATCCTTTTATGGCCAAATTATTGAAGTCTCCCTTTTTAACGGTCACGCTTAGCGCTGCGGGTTCAAGCCAAATCATCGCCTGGTCCTTACTGTCGGCAGTACGAAGAACAGCCATATAGTGTTTTTCTTTTAAGGGGCCTGCAAAAGAAAATTGACCATTTTTGACGACTGCAGAGTCAATCCTTTCAGGTTTTTGATCAGTATGGAAGATTTGTAGGAATAGTCGGCTTCCATCTGGAAGGCCAAAACTTGTGCCTTTTAGGTTAAAATTTTGCGCATCGCTGCTTAGGGCTGTTGTCAACAGCAGGAATAAAAGGCATGTTCTTTGAGCAAACTTCATAGGTTAGATAGGGTAGTTGAAGCGCAATATACAGAAATTTTAAAACAGCGATAAGTGTCAAAATTTTTAAGGCCGGCTAAGCAATTTTAAAATCTCCTTTTCAACTTGTTTTTCGTCCATGCCTTCGCTCACATAGGTGATTTTACCATTTTTATCGGTTAAAACAACTACCGGATAGGCATAAATGCCAAGCGAGTTGGCCAATTTTTCGCCATCGTAAAGCATGGTATAAGCGGGTTGTTCTCTTTTGTAAAAGAAACCAACTTCTTCTTTTTTTTCGTAAGCATTAATGCTCAGGATTTCTACCCGTTTGCCATATTTCTTTTGCAGTTCCTTCATTTTGGGAAAGGCCAGCATGCAGTAGCCACAGTTTTTGATCCAGAACTCCAGCAGCACGGGTTTGCCTTTCAGCTTTGCCGATTGCAGGGTATGGGAGGCGTTGAGGCTATAAACCGGGAGCGACCAATTTAACAACGGACTGCCCGGTTTTACCAATGGGTTCCTGGTTTCTTTCTTTTGAGGCGCATAGCCGGTATAACTCGAAGAATACCATGAATTTTCTGATGGGATTTTAGGGTTGATCTTGATGTCGGTGAAAACGGTTTTGGTGTAATATTGATCTTTCGAAATGCTGTTGCCGTCAAAAATCATATAAGGCAGGAAAGTTTTTTTGTCGATAATCAGCTTGTAGTACTTGGTTACCTCGCTATCAAAGCTCGAAAAACCATTGGGGAATTCCATCGATTTTTTGTGGAGCTCGAATTTAACCAGGTCATAGCTTTTACCGTCTACTACGGTATCGGCCAATGATTTTGGAATGCTGGTATCTTGCAACAGTTGGGGCAAAACCAAACGAATGGCCGTGATAGAATTGTAAAGCAGGGATAAACCATTAAGCTGTTTAACGGTTTTTTTTTCCAAGTCAATGGTTTTGTTTTGCTGATCCAGGTAAAAATATTCTGTTCCGTTGTAAACTTGTAGTGCGCCTGGCGAACTAAGCTGGAAGCGGGCCGTTTTTCCATCTACGGCATTATTGTACTCAAAATAGCTGTCGCCACTGTTCTTGGCAAAATAATCGTCCTTAAAATTGTTGATTTCGCGGTAGCTGTGATACGAAATGGATTTCAACTTGTTCAAGGTTTCATGCGTTTGGCTCAGTACAGCCTCTGCTGTTTGGGGTTTTGGGGCTGAAACACCGTTGCTTAATGCCAAGGCAGTGATGATGAAAGGAATGGAAGTTTTCATGTGTATTGGGTTTTGTTCGTCAAACTTAGACCGAAATGGGTTAAGAATTTTTGAATTTAGACCGGAACCCAAGGTAATTCGACGAATATGTCGTTTTAGGCGTTAGTCTAAAAAAACGGGCAATTAGTCGAAAGGCTGAGCAGGCAAGTTGGGCACTAGAAAATATTATCTACCTTGGCCATATGTTTAAACTGAAGAGCAGAACCGATATCAAATATTTTAAGATAGAGCTGTTCTTTTTCATTTTTATCTGCTATCTCGGTTCTATTATCAGTGATATCGAATATAGCTTCTACGAAGAAAACAACGTTTGGAAATTTACAGAGGCCCTCGAATACAGACTGGTTATAGGCACATATTCTTTTGTATTTTATGGGATTTATTATTGGGCCTTTTTAAAGAGCTATGTCTTCAGAAAAAAAACGTTGCCAATCTTGCTGAGCATTGTTTGCTTTATTCTGCTGAGCCATCTTTATAACAAATACCTGATGAACTGGTCAATCGTGCAGCTGCCTTTTGTTTCCGAAAAACTGAAGCTGGACGCATTAAAGGAGCTCAATCGGCCAACTTTGTATTTCATCGTGAGCTATACGCTCAACCGCATCTTGTTTACCATTATTGGCTTTACTTTTCTGATCAGGTCTTTGCAACAAGACGAGCAACTCAAAGCGATGAAAGAACAACAATTGCTGTCTGAACTTACCTATTTAAAGGCCCAGCTGCAACCCCATTTCTTTTTCAATACGCTTAACAACATTTATGCGCTGGCTCTTAAGCAATCAAAAGATACTGCGCCATTAGTAGCCAAATTATCGGAAATGATGCGTTATATGCTGTATCAGGCCGATCAGGAGCAAGTGCTTTTAAAAGATGAAATCGCTTTCGTGAAGAATTATGTGGAAGTGGAGCAAATCCGTTATCGCGATTCTATTGCTATCCAATTGGTTGTACAAGGCATCCGGGCCCACACCACAATTAGCCCTTTGTTGCTGTTGCCTTTTGTAGAAAACGCCTTTAAACATGGGGTTGCGGAAGAACGGGGCGAAGGGTTTGTGCATCTTGTAATTTGCCAAACCGAAGCCGAGCTGTTAATGGAAATCAGCAACAGTATAGCCACGGGCCATATAAAAACTGGAGGAATAGGACTGGCCAACGTACAAAAAAGATTGGAGCTGCTTTACCCTCATGGCTATAAGTTGGAGCAACAGGCCGACGAAAAAACTTATCAGGTACGCTTAACTTTGCAAATGAAATGATCAATTGCCTCATTGTAGACGACGAACCTTTGGCCCAAGATATTTTGGCTACCTATGTGCAAGATACGAGCTCGCTGTGCCTCGTGAAAACCTGCAATACGGCATTAGAAGCTTTTGAGGTTTTGCATCAGGAAAAAATAGACTTGTTGTTTTTAGACATCAAAATGCCTGGCCTCAGCGGAATAGACCTGGTCAAATCGCTTAAAAACCCGCCAGCGGTTATATTTACAACGGCCTATTCGGAATATGCGGCGGCCAGCTACGATTTGGAAGCAGTAGATTATCTGCTAAAACCCATTACCCAAGCGCGTTTTGACAAGGCGCTGGCCAAATTCTTGAAGCTGCAGCCTGTGGCAGAAGCCACCCCTAATTTTACTTATTTCAAGGTATCTGGCAAATTGGTGAAGGTATTGCACGACGATATTTTATATGCCCAGTCGATAAAGGATTATATTTTGTTGCACACCTTGCTTGGCAACCACATTGTACACATGACCATGAAATACCTTGGCGAGTTGTTGCCCGAAAAGGAATTTGTAAGGGTACACCGGTCTTATTTGGTGAACAGGAATGCCGTACAGGTTATCGGTAAAGCCCATTTGCGCATCAACGAGAAAGAAATCCCTATCGGGGAGAGTTATAAAAGAGCGCTGGTTCAATAGTTCGTCAGCCCATTGGCATATTGATCTCTGGATTGAGCTTGGGCTTTCATCTGAACGAATTATTTTTGCTCTCTTTCAAAATAACTGCCAGTGTATTGGTAGGTAATAAATTTTGGCGTTACTTCACCGTTTGCTTTAACCAGCGGGATCTTGATTTCTTTTTTCGCCTCATCAAAATAGATCAGCTTTACAGGTCTTTCCTTCCGATCTGCCACAGAGAAGAAATCGAACTCGAAACCCAATGAATTGTGAAGGCCGCTTTTGGTTTTAATGAGGTCGATATCTGTTATTTGCCGGTTTTCGATTTTGAATAAACTGACGTTTTGGTAAGCCAGCTTCGTTGATAAAATAGCGTGGAGATAGCCGAGATAAATAGGTCCAGCGTTTGTTCTCATCGTAAATATTTCAGAAAAGAAGCCCTTGGCATCATCCGAAGAACCCATTGCTTTAGCTGATACGGTATTTCCAGTTTGATATTGGTAAACGTTTTCAAAAAAATGCATGGTTCCACCGGTATACGTATCCCATGAGTAAATTCTAAATTTTTTATCGGCCGATGTAGCGATGGTCAAGCCTTCTTTTTGTAGTGCTTTAAAGTCATTACGCAGCGTTAAGGGCTGATTTTTGGTGTATTTAAGTAGTTTTTTCTTTAATAAACTGTTTTCTTTGTTTAGCGAATCTCCAACACTTAGTTTATCTCGATATCCGATCTCCGACCAGTAATGGATTCTCTTTAAGTTTTTTAACAGGTCTTTTTCAATCATGGATAAGCTTTGACCGTACGCTGTTGCCGATATGGCAATTAAAATGATTGTAAACAATTTTTTCATTGGTTTGGCGGATTGTTAAGGCGTTAACAATAAATTAGATACTTCCTGAGCAATTTTCGTCCGATTCTCGAATCACAATGTCTGCAAACGGCCAACTGATTAAGGTATGCGCACCTGTTTGGCCTTTTGCTGAAGCTGTACAATTACTTTGTCGATGTTGTTCTGCATGGTTTCGGCGGTTTTGAGGTAATAGAGGTATTTGAGAATATCCTTTTTTCTGGTGGCGCTAAGCTGGTCGAATTCTTTTTCGAGTTGGTTTGTTTTGAGCGAAGCAGCCAGCATCTCTGGCATGTCGTACATTTTTTCTACCAGTTCGTCGTTTTGCTCGATGGCAAAAACAGCGGTCTCGCCTACAGCTGTTTGACCGCCTTTCATCATGATCAGGTTTACAAATAATCGGTGGGGCGAGTTTTTTACCGGCACCAAGGTCTGCTTAAAATCGAAGCCATTAATTTGGCCTTTGATGCGGATATAGCCCTTCTCTTTGGTAAGCTTTTGCGTAATCTCTAAAGGTGCATCAACTGCCCAATTGATGCCTGTTTTGTAAATCACAGCTTTGAAATGATGTTTCATAATAATGTTAAACTTTCCGATCTTCAATCCATCTCATCCTCAACCCTCTACCGCTCAAGCCTCGCTTTAATAAACCCATCCATGGCTTTTTCAACTCCCGGTATGTCTTTAGAGGTAATCGAAGAGCCGATTACGTGATTGCCGGCATTAGGAATGGCTATTTGCTCTTTTTGCTTGGCTGGTGTGCCCAATTCGTTAAACATTTTGAGCATAGCATCTACGCGCACCACCGGGTCTTGTTCCGTTTCGTTTTTATAATAGTACAGCAGCAATACCGGCTGTTTTACCTTGGCAAATAATTCGGGCACCATGGCGGTTTCGAGCATTTCCTGAAGTGCTACAGTAGACTCTAAACGGTAATGCGTGTACCAGTATTTCCGATAATCAAGCTCTTTGTCGTCCACTTTTCGTTCGTCGCCACCAATTACCTGCCGGGCAATTTGCAAGCCCCAAGGATTGTTCAGCATCCATGCCTTGGAGTCGTTAATGGCAATATTGGGCGATAGCAGTACCAGGCTGTTTACTTCCGGATAAGTAGCCGCCAGTTGCAAAGCCAAGCTTCCGCCAGTAGAAGTACCCATCAAGATTACTTTTTTGCCCAGTTTTTTGCCAATGGCATAAGCCAGTTTACCGCTTTCCCAAAGTTTGTCGGCAGTAAAGTATTGCATGGGCGCTAGGGTGTCGAGCCCATGATCGGCCAAGCGCGAAAGGTAAAGATTGGCGTGCAGGGCCTTGGCTAAATAATAATAAGCGGGATCTCCTTCTTTTTTAGAGGCCGAAAAACCATGAAGGTAAACTACGGCGTATTCGGTTTGCTGATGAGTGCTGTCGGCCCAAACAATTTCGGCTTCGTTACCAGGTTTTATCTGGTATTTGGCTTCTTGCTGCGCTATAAAATCGGGTAATTGGTCGAGTGTCGGCACAGCAGGCAAGTGTTCGCTGTAGACTGGTTTTTTAGGGTGCGGACCAAGCAAATAAACAATGGTAAGTACTACAACCAACACGAGGAGTATGCCGAGAAATATTTTCATGACTTTGGGTTATTTGTTTTAATGGACGATTACTGGATCAGGAACCATGTTTTTCACAATTTTATACAACGTTTTGCACGAATAGTCTGATTAAAAATACGCTTTTAATGGAATTTAACTAAGTTTGCAAACACATTTTTAGCCCGAATGCCCGGAATAGACCAGATACAACAGCCCATTGCTGCAGAGATTAATGCATTTGAAGCAAAATTCAAGGATTCGATGCACAGCGATGCGCCGTTATTGAACCGAATTACCCACTACATTGTGAAAAGGAAGGGCAAGCAGATGCGTCCGATGTTTGTGTTTTTTGCCGCCAAGCTTTGTGGCGAGATTCAGGAATCGACCCACCGTGGCGCCGCCTTGGTAGAGCTTTTGCATACCGCTACGCTGGTACACGACGATGTGGTTGACAATGCCTACGAGCGTCGAGGCTTTTTCTCGATCAATGCCTTATGGAAAAATAAAATCGCAGTTTTGGTGGGCGATTATCTTTTGGCCAAAGGTTTGCTGCTTTCGGTAAACAATAACGAACATGCTTTGTTAAAAATAGTATCGGAAGCGGTACAGCAGATGAGCGAAGGCGAGCTGCTGCAGATTGAAAAAGTGAGGCGCATGGATATCAGCGAGGAACTGTATTTTGAGGTTATCCGCCAGAAAACGGCTTCCCTCATTGCTTCTTGCTGTGCCTGTGGAGCAGCTTCGGTAGGCGCTAGCGCCGAAACTATTGAAAAAATGCGCCTTTTTGGCGAGAAAGTAGGTATTGCCTTTCAAATTAAAGACGATACTTTTGATTTTGGTACCGACGATGTAGGCAAGCCTTTGGGCATCGACATCAAAGAGAAAAAAGTAACATTGCCCCTGATCTACGCCTTAAACAGGGCCGAAAAATCGGAGCGCAAGCGCATCATCAACCTGGTGAAAAACCATCAGGATGATCCGAAAAAGATACAGGAGGTCATCGATTTTGTAAACAGCAAGGAAGGCGTGCATTATGCCAACCAAAAAATGCTCGAATATCAAAAGGAAGCCTTTGATATTTTATACCAGTTTAGCGAAGGCGAAGCCAGAACCGGTCTGGAACAATTGGTAAGATACACTACTGAACGTAAAAAATAAATGTCGAACGAAATATTATTCATTGGCGGATTCCTGCTGTTTATTGTGCTGATCTTGGCCCTCGATTTAGGTCTTTTTAGCAAAACAGAGAAGGTAGTGAGCTTAAAGCAGGCCGGTATCATGAGTTTTGTAATGGTGTTGCTCGCACTCGGCTTTTATTTTCTACTGCTATTGGAAGGGCAGGAGCTGCATGGCATCGACACCTATGCCAAGCTCGAGCATATTGTAAAAGCACATCAGCATCAGATTACGCTCATTCCGGGCAATTTTGAGGAAAGCCTTCGCATTTACAAGCAGAACCTAGGCATAGAATTTTTAACCGGCTACGTTATCGAATACGCCCTTTCGGTAGATAATATTTTTGTCATCGTATTGATTTTTTCGGCCTTTGCCGTGCCCGAAAAATATTACCACAGGGTATTGTTTTGGGGTATTTTGGGCGCCATCATCATGCGCTTTATTTTCATCTTTGCCGGCGCAGCGCTAATCGGCAAGTTTGCGTGGATTTTATATGTATTTGGTGCCTTTCTCGTTTTTACAGGCATCCGCATGTTTTTTAGCAAGGAAGAAGACGATAAGATTGACCCCGAGAACCATAAGGTGGTAAAATTTGCCTCCAGGTTTTTTGCCATCCACCCTAAGTACGAAGGCAAGAAATTCTTTTTCAAGGTAAATGGCAAGACCTTGCTTACGCCTTTATTCCTGGTGCTGCTGATCGTAGAGTTTACCGACCTCATCTTTGCCGTCGATTCTATTCCGGCCATTTTTGCGGTAACCAAGGACGCCTACATTGTTTTCTTCTCGAACATCTTCGCCATTATGGGCCTCAGGTCTATGTTCTTCCTGCTGGTTAATATTATCCACAAATTCCATTACCTGAAAACAGGCTTGGCCGTATTGCTCACTTTTATTGGCATTAAAATGCTGGCACACGATTACCTTAAGTTCTGGGGCTTTACCACAGAACATTCGTTGCTGATTATTTTGTTTATCCTCACGGCCAGTATCGTTGCTTCTCTGGTATTTCCTAAAAAGAAAGCGTAGCATCATAAGGCCTGATTGTAAAAATTTTACAGCGTTGGGCTCAAGCTGTCCGAAAAAACTTATTTTCATCAAAAAATAACATTAAATGAAGAGTTTCTTTTTATTGGCTTTAGCCGGTTTGTCTTTTACGGCTGGCGCACAAGATCATTTCGGTCCGGTTTTTAAGCAAATCAATACCGAAGTACAGGCCCATTCCAATGCTTATGGCAATTTGAAGGATGCATCGACAACCATTGGTCACCGTTTAACCGGATCGGTAAATGGGGCAAAGGCCGAAGCCTATGTTTATAACCTGCTCAAATCGTATGGCTGCGACGTTAGATACCAGCCTTTCGAAGTAGAAAGCTGGGACAGAAAGACGCTTGCCGTAAAAATAGGCGATGATGCCAATCATCTTGCCGAGATGAAAGCCGTAACCTTGGCTCATTCGCCTGTATCGGCTCAAGTAACTGCCGAACTTGTTGACGTAGGCAACGGCCTTGAGGCAGATTATGCAGGTATTGCCGATAAAGTAAAAGGAAAAATTGCCTTGATTTATTTGGGCGTATTGCCTGGTTCGGCCAAGGGCACACCTGCTTTGCATCGCTCTGAAAAAACCGCCATTGCCACCAAATACGGTGCTGCCGGCGTAATGATTATCAATACTGTAAAAAATGGCGTACTCTTAACCGGAACGGCCTCTGTAACCGGAAAGCTTATTCCGATACCTGCTGTTTGCATTGGCTTGGAAAATGGCATGGCGCTTAAAGAAAAATTAAAGACAACCCCGCAAACAGCCAGTATTGCCATGACCAACTTTTCGGGCATGATCAAAGCGCGCAATGTGATTGCTACATTTAAGGGAACCGAATTTCCGAAGGAAAAAGTAGTAGTAGGCGGCCACTTGGATAGCTGGGATTTGGCTACTGGCGCCATCGATAATGGAATTGGCTCTTTTGCCGTGGTTGATATGGCCCGTACCTTTAAAAAGTTGAATCTCAAAACCAAACGTACGGTAGAATTTGTGCTTTTTATGGGCGAGGAGCAAGGCTTGCTGGGTTCAAAAGCTTATGTTGAGCAGGCCAAGAAAAACGGTACCTTAAACCAGGTGAGTTTCATGCTCAACTACGATATGACCAACGATCCGAAAGGATTCTCGACCAGCAGAAAAGAAATGGAAACCTTGTTTAAAGGCTGGGGCGAAGAAGTAGTAAAAATCGATACCGGCTTTAAAAATCTTTTTCAGGCGGGTGCAGGCTTGCATAGCGACCATCAGCCGTTTATGCTGGAAGGCATTCCTACCGGCGGAGGCGCTGGCGGACGTTTGCCTAACAACTCAGGTCCTTACTACCACTCTGATGGTGATTTGTTTAAACTGGTTGATGAGCAAGGCCTTAAAAATACGGTGCGTTATTCGGCCATGCTTACTTATGCCTTGGCTAACACGCCAAAAATCCCGGTTGGTAAAATGAACGACGCCGACCTGAAAGCTTTTCTCGAAAAAAACAACCTCAAACTGCCTTTGCAGGTAGCAGGCGAGTGGCGTTGGGGGGACTAACAGCTCATTAGTTCATTGGTTCATTAGGCATTTGGCATTGGGCATTGGGCATTGGCTGATTGTTCATAAGCGTAACAAGATATTTTTTAAGCTTTTGCTTAGGGCTTGGCCTAACTATTAATATAGCTTTCCAGTTGCGAAATGGTCTGTTTTTGATCGGCAATGATAAACTTTACCACATCGCCGATAGAAACCATACCTGCCACTTTGGTACCATCCATTACGGGCAAATGCCTGATGTGCTTGTCGGTCATCAGTTCCATGCACAGTTCAATACTGTCGGCAGGGTTTACCGTGATTGGGTTCTTGGTCATGGCCTCGCTCAGGGGCGTGGTGTTGGAAGACTTGCCATGCAACACGATTTTGCGCGCATAATCGCGCTCGGTAAAAATGCCTAGCAGGTCGTCGTTGTCCATAATCAGTAAGGCACTGATGTTTTTTTCGGTCATTACTTTGAGTGCATCGAGCACCGAATCGGTAGAAGCAGCCGCATAAACCTGAACGGGTTTGGTGCTGAGGATTTGTTGGACGCTTTTCATAATGCTTTGAGATTTAGCTAATTAAATTTAACTAAAATAAATTAGAAATGCCATAGGCTAAAAGCATAAAGAACAAAGCTGGACCAACATGGGGCCAGCTTTGTTGCTATCTTATTGTTCCAGGTACTCAGTGGCGTAAGCTATCCAGTCTTTTACCGATGAATCGAGGTAAATATCCGGCTGTAAGCCAATATTGTCTATGGGGTAATCGGGTAGCCTTAAGGAGCGATAAGTGGGCATAACGAGCTTGTAATTGCTGCAACCTACATCGAACATATAAGCATTGGCATAATCCAGTACGCCAAAAGTTGGAGTTCCGAGTATTTTTGTCTTTTTGCTTTGCTTGGCAACCAGGATGAAGTTCTCGGCAGCACTGCCTACCTTTTTGTTGGCCAGCACAGCGATCTGTTTCGGACTTTTGGGTGCCCTGACCAGGTCGCTTACCGTGATGGTATCTCCGCTTGGGATAATGTATTTTCCGAAATTTGCCTTGTAACGCGCTAGCGTTGTGTTTAAAGTTGCTATTTCTGCTGTTTTTTGGTCTTTGTCCTTGAGGTTGTCGCGATAGTTCTCTACCCCCTTGATGAGCGTGCCGGAAGCCAAATACTCGGCGCCTACATGCCTAACCGGATTGGTGGCAAGGTAAGGCAACAGGGTTTGGTAAGCCGCATCGGTTCCGCCTCCATTGCCCCGAATATCGATAATTAGGTTTTCGCTGTTCTCCAATATGGATTTGTTGTCGGCAATTAGCTTTTTGATCCGGTCAACATAAGGATAATCGAAACTCGAAAGTTTGATAATAGCGGTTTTGGACGTGAGTTGTTTCACGAAGAAACCTTCTATTTCATTGATTTTATCGGCGAGCTGTACGGCATTAAGCGCAGGGGTTGGCATTTCCTTAATAAACATAGAGCGCAGCTCCTTAAACTGCAAAATGCAATCGTCATAGCTTTTAAAGGTGCCTCGTTGTACAGAGTGGTCTTGCATCAGGTATTCGAAGCTGCCGTTTGCAAAGAGTTTGAACTTGATTTCTTTGGGTTGCCAATAAGTTGGATTGGCGGCTATAATAAAGCCTGTGTATTCGTTTTGGCCTGTTTTTATAACTCCTACTTTATATTGCTCGTCTCGCCAAATGCCTTCCAACTGATCGTTTGTTTTTTGGATGTGATTCTTGAATTTTTCGAGATCTACTTTAACCAGCTGTTTGCCTGTTTTGGTTTCGGTTTGTGGAGGGGTTGTTTCGTTGCCCATAACCCAAATATGGCTATCCCTAAAATAGGCGGTATATTGTTTGAGCAGCGCCAGACAGGCATTATCTGGTGTTTTTCGCGCTTGAATGGCCAAGTTTGCCTTAAAATTGAGGTAAGTTGATTTATCCTTGGTTTTTGTTTCAAATCCAGGATATTCGCTTTCTATTTTTTTGATTACCGAGTTTAACGCCGCTTCGCAGTTGCAATTCTTTTGCGCATAACCCATTTTCACTACAAATAGCAATAGAACCAATAGTGATACAGTTCTTGTTTTCATAAAAATTAACTTTAAGATATGCGCAAAGGAAAAGAAAGCCTTCGATGGAGAATTGTAAAAATCGTGCAGTTATGCTTCGCTATATAGCCAAACCAGATTTCGTTCTTTAACAGAAACATGCTCGGTTAGCTCTTTTGGGGTACAGCCGGTAAAGGTTTTAAAATCCTTGATAAAATGGGCCTGATCAAAATAATGATTGGAATAAGCTACTTGGGTAAGCGGCTTGGGTTTAGACATCAATTCGTTTAGGGTATGCCTAAACCGGAGCGTTTTGAGATAAGCTTTCGGATTTTGCCCCAAATGAGTCGAAAATAACCTGTACAAAGTCGATTCATTCAGGTGTAATGCCTTGGCTAGCTCTGCTACGGGCAGCAATGCCTTGTTTTGGGCAACAGCCGAAATCAGCTGCAAAGCCTCGTTCATTGTGGAAGGAATGTTTTCGATGTTTAGGTTTTTCAGCAATAGGGTTTCTAACAAGGCTGCCCGCTCAACAAAATCTTCCGTGCCGAACAGCACCGCTAAAAAATTAGGGCTCTTTTGAAAAATGGCGTTAAAAACATCGTCGGTACTGAGCAGGTCTTTGTAGGTTTCTTTAGTAAACAATCGTAAGGCAGCCGGATTAAACAGGATACAAACCTGGTCTAGGGCCGATTGTACCTGTACCTTAAAGGGCAGGTTGTGGAAGCCATAGAGCCTGCTGGTAAAAGAATTTTGTCCGTTCGATACATTGCAGTTGTTTAGGCCATTTTTTGATTGGTATTCAACACGGTTGCTTTTGTAAATGGCTAAGCAGAGGTTATTGTTCGGAAACGTTACATAGCTACTAGCAACTTTGGTATCCTGCCTAAAAAAGAGAAAATACTGGATATGCTTTTTGAGCAAGGGATGCTTGGGCGCTATGATATGGGTATTCATTTGGGAATGGCCAGCAGCGATTGAAGCTGCTGGTCCCAAAATTAAGGATTATCTGCCAAACGTATCGTAATTATCGGTGGCGTATTTTTCAAAGCGCATCAATAATTTGATGTTGGCTTTTTCGGTGGCGCTCAGTTGGCCGCCTACATTGTCGGTTACCGGCACGTGCCACTCAACCGGATCAAAGAACTGGCGATAGCCGATTTTTTTGAAGGTGTAGCTGTGGCTGAACAAAAGGCAGTTTTAGGCTTACCGATAAGGTAGAATCCTAGGCCATCCCTGTCCCACAAGGGTATCGTTAACCAGTTCAAATTCAAATCGGCCATCATATTTATTGTCGGCGGGTTCGGCCAGGTTAAATCTGATTTTTCCGTTGCATTCGGTCAGAAATAGCCGGATTGTTTTTTCATGGCTATAAAAGCTCCAAAATCTCGTCAACATACTTGCGGTCGTTGGCCAGGCGAGGCACTTTGTGCTGGCCACCCAGTTTGCCACGAACCTTTAGCCATTTGTAAAAGGTATCGGCTGGTGCATTATGTACCTTCGGACGGCGCAGGGCCATGTCTTTAAAACGCTTGGCATCGTAGTCTGAATTGACCTCGCGCAGGGTTTGGTCAAGCACATCAACAAACTGTTCAAAATCCTGTGGCTGCGTTTCAAATTCGATGATCCATTCGTGGCCTCCTGCTTCTTCACCCTTAAAGTAGATAGGGCAGGCAGTATAGTCTTTTATTTTGGCGTCCGTAAGCGAGCAGGCCTTAGTCAGTGCGTTTTCGGCATTGTCAATAATCAGCTCTTCGCCAAAGGCATTGATAAAATGCTTGGTCCGGCCGGTTATCTTGATGCGGAAAGGAGAGAGCGAGGTAAATTGAATGGTGTCGCCAATCAGGTAGCGCCAAAGTCCGGCATTGGTACTGATAATAATGGCGTAGTTTTTATGCAGTTCTACCTGCTCTAGCGATAATGTTTTAGGGTTTTCGTCTTCCAGGTTTTCTAAAGGCAGGAATTCGTAGAAGATGCCATAGTCGAGCATCAAAAGCAATTCTTCCGAATTATCCTGGTCTTGTATGCCGAAAAAGCCCTCAGAGGCGTTGTAAGTCTCGAGGTAATACATGTCTGGCGAAGGAATCAATTCCTTAAACTGTTCGCGATAGGGGGTAAAATTAACGGCGCCGTGAAAATAGAGTTCCAAATTGGGCCAAACCTCCAGCAGGTTGCTTTTGCCGGTAAGTTCGAGTACTTTCTTGGCCAAAACAATGGTCCAGGTAGGCACGCCCGAAATGTTGGTTACGTTTTCCTTAATGGTAGCTTCGGCCATTTTATCCATTTTCTCTTCGTAATTGTCCATCAGGGCGATAGAAATATCAGGCGTGCGGTAATATTCGGCCCACATGGGCAGGTTTTTGATCAGCACGGCCGAAAGATCGCCGTAATGGATATCGTCGCAAAGCTGATTGATCTGATGGCTGCCACCGAGCACCAAACCTTTACCCGTAAACATCTGTGTGTTGGGGCGATTGTTGCAATAGATGGAAATCATGTCTTTTCCACCTTTAAAATGACATTCTTCCAGAGCTTCTTCAGACACCGGAATAAACTTGCTGCGGTCGCTGGTGGTACCCGACGATTTGGCGAACCACTTGATTTCTGATGGCCAAAGCACATTCTGTTCGCCTTTGAGCATGCGCTCGATATAAGGCTTTAAAGTATCGTAGTTCTGAATGGGGACACGCTCCTTGAATTGCGAGGCGGTTAAAATCGATTTATAATCGTATTTTTTGCCCCATTCGGTATTTTCGGCACTCGAAATCAAGGTGTGTAGCCATTCTTCCTGAACATCGTGAGGATATTTGATGAAAAGCTCAATCTGGTGGATGCGCTTTTTCATGTACCAGGTAAAAATCGAATTTACAATCGCCATCAGCTTCCGAAATTATAATTTTTTTCTACGCAGCACAAAGTTCGAGCCTAAATAAACCTTTCGTACCATTTCATTGGCCGCCAATACCTCCGGCGTACCCGATTCGAGTATTTTTCCTTCAAAAAGCAGATAGGCCCTATCGGTAATAGACAAAGTTTCCTGTACGTTGTGGTCGGTAATGAGGATTCCGATGTTCTTTTGTTTCAATTTGGCTACAATGGTCTGTATTTCTTCTACAGCAATCGGGTCTACGCCGGCAAAAGGTTCGTCCAATAGGATAAAATTCGGATTGGCCGCCAGTGCGCGCGCAATTTCGGTACGTCTGCGTTCGCCTCCCGACAGCAAATCGCCCCGGTTTTTTCTTACTTTGTGCAAGCTGAACTCATTGATCAGTTCTTCCAGTTTTTCGTGGCGCTGCTCCCTGTTGAGCTTGGTCATTTCTAAAATGGCCATGATATTGTCTTCAACGGTCAGTTTCCTGAACACGCTAGCTTCTTGGGCCAGATAGCCAATGCCCTTTTGTGCCCTGCGATACATGGGGTCTTTGGTAATGTCTTCGCCTTCCAGGTAAATATTGCCTTCATTGGGCTTGATCAGTCCTACAATCATGTAGAAAGAGGTTGTTTTTCCAGCCCCGTTCGGTCCCAGTAGCCCTACAATTTCGCCCTGACTTACATCAAACGAAACATGGTTGACCACGGTACGCTGCTTATATTTTTTAACCAGATTTTCGGCTCTTAAGATCATCTAGATTTACGATTTTAGAATTATGATTTACGATTGGTTTTTTGAAACCTAATCAATTTTAATGCCTTTTATGTTCAATTGCAAACGCTTCTTGTCTTTCCATACATTTTCTTCAATGGTATAGCAGATATCGAAGGGGCGATCGGCTTTTAACAATTGCTCAAATTCTCCCTGTCCGAAAGCAATGCCATCAAAAATAGCTGAATTTTGTTGCTTTACAGCCAACTTGAGGTGATTTGTGCCAACAATTTGCGGATAGCCTACCAAGCTTACTCCGGTACTCTTGAATACCGGTGCCATGTTTTGCGGTCCGAAAGGAGCCATTTGAGCTAAAATACGATAGAATTTAGCATCAATCTGTGTCAGGCTTATCTCGCTGTCTATCAGGATTTCCGGTATCAATAAGTTCGGACTAATTGTAGTGGCCACCACTTTTTCGAACTTTTCGGTAAAAGTGTCGAGGTTTTCAGGCTTAAGGGTTAGTCCGGCTGCATATTTGTGTCCGCCAAATTGTTCCAGCAGTTCTTCGCAGGCCAATAAGGCTTCGTAAAGATCGTAACCCACTACCGAACGAGCTGAACCGGTATATTTTCCATTCGATTCGGTGAGTACGATGGTAGGGCGATAATAAGTTTCGGTTAAGCGGGAAGCTACAATGCCAATAACGCCCTTGTTCCAGTGCTGCTGAAAAAGCACTGTGGTTTTGCGGTTAACCAGTTCTTCGCTGGCTTCGATCATGGCTAAGGCTTCCGCTGTAATGTTCTGGTCAAACGATTTGCGATCTGTATTCTGCAGGTTGATTAAAGCGCTTTGTTCCTCGGCCAATTCGGCCACTTCGCTCAGCAGCATTTTTACGGCATCGCGCGCATGGCCCATCCGGCCGGCAGCATTAATGCGTGGCGCCAATTGAAACACCACATCGGCGATGGTATAGTTTTCGGTTCTGCCCGATATCTGCATCAGGGCCTTGAGGCCAGTGCAGGGGTTTTCGTTCAGTTTGAGGAGGCCAAAATGCGCCATTACCCTGTTTTCGTCAATAATGGGTACGATATCGGCAGCAATGCTTACCATGCAAAGGTCGAGGTATTGCTGGTAAAGCTCGTCGGGCAGGTTATGCAGCTGACAGTAGGCCTGTGCTATCTTAAAACCGATGCCACAACCCGATAATTCTTTGAAAGGATATTCGCAATCAACTCTTTTGGGGTCGAGTACGGCAACCGCTTCGGGAATTTGCTCGGCAGGCAAGTGGTGGTCGGCAATAATAAAGTCGATACCCAATTGGTTCGCATAAGCAATTTTATCAACTGATCTGATGCCGCAGTCTAGGGCAATGATCAGTGTAAAGCCGTTGGCCTTGGCAAAATCAATTCCTTGGGTAGAAATGCCATAACCTTCCTGGTGCCTATCGGGAATGTAATAGTCGATTTGTTGGGTAAATTGGCTTAAAAAGCTGTAGGTAAGAGCTACTGCCGTCGTGCCGTCTACATCGTAATCGCCGTAAACCAGTATTTTTTCATGTTGGCCAATCGCCAGGCTAATCCGATCAACAGCCTGCTCCATGTCCTTCATTAAAAAAGGATCATGCAAATGTCCTGGCTGGGGTCTGAAAAAATAGCGGGCCTCTTCAAAATCAGCTATGCCACGTTGTACCAGTATTTGCGCTAAACTGTGGTCTATGTTCAATTGCTGGGCAAGTTTTTCACTTGTTTCTGTCGCGCCTTGCCCTACCTGCACCCATCTT
The DNA here is from genome assembly GCF_016429155.1 of Pedobacter sp. ASV12. GTDB lineage: Bacteria > Bacteroidota > Bacteroidia > Sphingobacteriales > Sphingobacteriaceae > Pedobacter. The sequence continues at coordinate 33,446 of NZ_JAELUC010000003.1, forward strand.
TTTTTCATTGTAGCGTTATTCTTAGATCAGTATCGTGAGGCCTGCCAAACTCGTTGCTTGTCGCAAAGTTCAGACAGGTTGCCTATATTTGTGGTGTCGTAAATATATCATTTAATTTCTGTTCAAAAAATAGCCATGTCTTTACAAGTTTTTACTTTAACCGAAGGATCTTATTCTGTTGATGTTACCAAGAAGTTTATTCCTTTTGATCCGACGAAAGACAACCCGAAAGACAGGCCGGCCTCGCTGTTCATCCATGTGCAGCCGTTTTTGGTGAAGATTAATGAGATGTTGGTTTTACTCGATACTGGCCTAGGCTATAGCAACGAACAAGGCCAGCTGCATTTGCACGAGAACATCAGAAAGGCCGGATTTAAACCTGAAGACGTCCAGCTGGTGTTGATGTCGCACCTGCATTTCGACCATTCTGGAGGCATGGTGCATCACCACAAGGGCAAAATGGAACTGAGTTTTCCCGATGCCACTTACGTGATGCAAAGGGGAGAGTGGGAGACCGCTTTTTCGAGCAGCTCGTCTTCTTACCATACGGATATTTTTGAGTTTCTGCAGGTTAATGCCGATATCCAGTTGATCGAAGGCTCTGGCCAGCTTAACGAGTTTATCAGCTACGAGCTTACCGGTGCGCATTGCCCATACCATCAGGTATTTTTGATAGACGATGGCATAGACAAGGCATTTTTTGGTGGCGATGTGCTGCCTGAACCCGAAGAGCTGCTGCGCAAGTTTATTGCCAAGTACGATTACGACGGCCGGAAAGCGATGGAACTGCGCGAAGAATTTGGGCAAAAGGCTGCTGCCGAGCATTGGAAATGCCTATTCTATCATTCTAAATCAAAAACACAGGCTTATATAGCGCTAGACGGCGATCGCTTTAAGATTGTTTAGTTTCGAGCGCCTTGATCAGTTCGGTTAGTCTTTCAATAGACAAAGGCTTAGAGATAAAGCCTCTCACAGCGCTGTAGCTTTTTGTTTTTTCGATATCGTTTTCGTAAACCGATGAAGATAGGATGTAAAGGTCTACCGGTTTTGCAATGCCAAGTCGTTGGTAAGCCTCTACAAATTCCCAGCCGTTCATTACCGGCATGTTGATGTCTATTAGAATGAGATGGGGAAGTGATGCGCCTCTGGAAATGGCGTCTTTAAGGTAATCTATTGCCAGCTGACCGTTGCTTTTCGACACCATTTCTATGTCAAATCCAGTCTTCTCCACAATCTTTTTGATGATAAAAATATTGATATCATCATCATCTATCACTAATAGATTAATCTTTGTATCTAACATTGAGGTCCTTATGTAAAGCAAGAAAGCTTTTTCTTAACTCTTTAAAGGTATAGATTGCTGCGCTAAATAACAATACGTTTTATACACAAAAAGGCCTTCTGCAAATGCAAAAGGCCTTTTTATCGGAATTGGATCCGTTTATTTCTTAGCTACCAATTTTACGGCAATGGTAAAATCGTCGTAGATGAAATTATCGCCAATGTTAGAGAAAACCGATTTTGATTTGAACTGGATGCCAAATTTGGTTCTGTCGATGGTGATTTTATCGGCAGTAGCTGTTACGGTTTTGTCTGCGTTCCAGGTAATCGTAGCCGGGAAAGTGATCGACTGCGTAATGCCCTTGATGGTCAAATCGCCTGTAACATTTACGTTAGCTCCGTTGCCTTCTACTTTTTTGATAACGAAATTGGCTGCTGGAAACTTAGCGGCACCAAAGAAATCGTCGGCTTTCAAGTGGTTTTCCAAACCGCCGTTTTTGTCGGCATCTTTAATAGTGGTCATATTGGCAATAAAGCCACCTTCTGCTAATTTTTTGCCATTAAAGCCCAAAGTGCCAGAAGTAAGGTCAACAGTTCCTTTGTGAGAACCTGCAAATTTTTTGCCTTCCCAAGTAATTGTCGATTTAGTTACGTCAACAGTGTAGATATCGGCCTTTGGAGTAAAAGCCAGGAAAGCGAAACTAGCTGCAAAAGCTAGCAATAACATTGATGTGATTTTCAATTTCATCTGATTTTTTTTAAGTTTTTTGTAAAGGTATTTAAATTGTCGAAGCTAAAAAATACCATAGGTTAAGATTTCGTTTTCCAAAATTCTTAACTATAGCCTTTCCGGTTCGTTGGTGGGGTTAGATTAAAAAATAAACGAAAGGTTTAATTGCTTCTTGACAATTGGGTTATAAAATAATACGTGACTGTGGTTATAGAAGCTTATTTAAAATCGATAAAGTTTTTCTCTTCAAGCATCTTTAGATCGAACGGACGTTTGGTATAGGATTTGGACGTAAGGTCTGAGAGTTGTTTCGGCTTAGTATTCGCGAAACTAAACTTATACCCTATGCTTTCTGCTGTTGTAAGATAAACATTGTCGTATTCATTGTCGCTTTCTGGGATGTAAACAATAGCATCCATAGCCTGAGCATCTTTATTGTCATTATTAAAGGCCGTCCATCCAGTTACATTAAAAGTGCGTTTAAATTCGGTAGGATAAGCCATATAATTGATGAAAAAGCAATAAATGGTAAAATCTATATCGTAAGGAAAAGTTATAGCAAAACGATTGTTCCCTAGATCTGTTGCTCTTGGAAGAGCTTTATATTCTTCTCCGTTGTAGCGATTACAAAAACCCTTTATTGATTTTTGGAGTTCTTCCGTACTTATGTTTTCGATAATGACCAATTTGTCGTTGTTCTTTAATTGTTGCGGGAGATAATTGTTAGGTGGTCTTTTAGTGGTAGATGTGCTTTGAAATCCTGACTTTTTGATCAGAAAATATATTCTCACAATAATAACGAGTATGATTGCGACAACGGCAATAAAGAGTTCCATAATTGTTTATCTGTTTGGTTTAAGTCAAAGATATCAATTGGGAAATAAAAAAGCCCAGACAATTTGCCTGGGCTTTTTTTATGAGTTGCACTGCAAAGTTTAACAAGCTTTGCAGCGTTGTTATTATGCCATTGCTTCTTCCATATAACTTTCTAGCGGAGGGCAGGCACAAATCAGCGATCTGTCGCCGTGGCTATCGTTTACCCTGCCTACCGATGGCCAGAATTTATAAGCTGCCACATAAGGAAGCGGGAAGCCAGCAGTTTGTCTGCTGTAACCGTGGTTCCATTCGTTAGCCGTAATTACAGCTGCGGTGTGTGGCGCATTTTTTAACGGATTGTCTGTTTTGTCGAGTTTGCCGCTCTCCACTTCGCTGATTTCATTTCTAATGGCAATCAGCGCGTCGCAGAAACGGTCTAACTCATGTTTAGGCTCGCTTTCGGTTGGCTCAACCATCAAAGTACCCGCAACCGGGAACGATACGGTTGGTGCATGGAAGCCATAATCCATTAAACGTTTGGCAATATCAACCACCTCGATGCCGAAGTTTTTAAAGCTGCGGCAATCTAAGATCATTTCGTGTGCGCAACGGCCCTGGCTGCCTGAATACAACACAGGGTAGTGGGCCTCTAAGCGGGCTTTCATGTAGTTGGCATTCAGAATGGCATATTTGGTAGCGTTGGTCAATCCATCGGCACCCATCATGGCAATGTAGGCATGAGAGATGATCAGGATCGAAGCCGAACCCCAAGGGGCTGCAGAAACCGCGTGGATAGATTTTTCCTTATTGATGTCGACTACTGCGTGGCCTGGCAAATACTTAACCAAGTGTGCCGCTACGCCGATTGGACCCATACCCGGACCGCCACCGCCGTGTGGAATACAGAAGGTTTTGTGCAGGTTCAGGTGGCAAACATCGGCACCGATATTGGCCGGACTGGTTAGGCCTACCTGAGCGTTCATGTTGGCGCCGTCCATGTAAACCTGGCCGCCGTTTTGGTGGATGATGTTGCAGATATCGATAATGCTTTCTTCAAATACGCCGTGTGTAGAAGGGTAAGTTACCATTAAACACGATAGGTTGGCCGCATGTTCTTCTGCTTTGGCTTTCAAATCGTCAACATCGATGTTGCCGTTTTCCAACGATTTTACCACGACGATTTTCATGCCGGCCATCGCAGCAGAAGCAGGGTTGGTTCCATGTGCCGAAGCTGGAATTAAGGCAATGTTGCGGTGGTGGTCGCCACGGTCTTGGTGGTAAGCTCTAATCACCATCAAACCGGCATACTCACCTTGTGCGCCCGCATTAGGTTGCAAGCTCATGGCCGCAAAGCCAGTGATTTCGCTCAGCCATTTGTCTAGTTCGTCAAATACGGTGTAGTAGCCTAATACTTGGTCGTTTGGTGCAAACGGGTGAATTTTGCCAAATTCTGGCCAGGTAACCGGAATCATTTCGGTCGTGGCATTCAGTTTCATGGTACATGAACCCAAGGCAATCATCGAGTGGCAAAGCGAAAGATCTTTGGTCTCTAAAGATTTGATATAGCGCAACATTTCATGTTCCGAATGGTGCGAATTGAATACCGGATGGGTTAAATAAGCCGATTGGCGTTGCAAGCCGGCAGGAATAGTGGTGCTTACTTGGTCAACCACGTTGATGCTGTCTGAAGCAATGCCCTTAACTTTCGAGAAAATGCGAACCAAAAGGGTTACATCTTCAAAAGTGGTGGTTTCATCTAAAGCGATGCTTACCAGGTTGCCTTTATAGTTAAGGTTGATGTTGTTGTCCAGACATTCTTTGTGGATCGAATCGGTTAAATCGCCCAAATCCAATTGGATGGTATCGAAATAAGCTTTGCTCAATACCTTGTAGCCGATTTTTGAAAGTGACTGGGCCAGGCTTACGGTTAAGCCATGGGTGCGCTCTGCAATGAGTTTCAAGCCTTTTGGACCATGGTAGGTCGCATAAAAGCCGGCCATGATAGCCAATAAAGCCTGAGCGGTACAGATGTTAGAAGTTGCTTTGTCTCTGCGGATATGCTGTTCGCGGGTTTGCAAAGCCATACGCAGTGCATAATTGTTGTTGCTATCGATGGTTACGCCAATAATACGGCCAGGGATAGAACGCTTGTATTCGTCTTTGGTAGCAAAATAGGCTGCATGCGGACCGCCAAAGCCCATTGGTACGCCAAAGCGTTGCGTAGTACCTACCACCACGTCGGCGCCCCACTCTCCCGGAGGAGTGAGCAAGGTTAAGCTCAAGAGGTCGGCCACTACGGTTAGTTTGATGTTTTGATTGTGCAGGGCGTTGGCAAAGTTGGTATAGTCGTAAACTTCGCCATTGGCCGCAGGATATTGTACAATGGCGCCAAAGAAGTCTTCGCTAGGTGTAAACTCTTCGTGGTTGCCAATTACGAGCTCAATGCCGAAAGGGTTGGCTCTGGTTTTTAGGATGTCGATGGTTTGGGCAAACAGCTGTTCTGATACAAAGTATTTTACGGCAGCCTGGTTTTTGCGCAAGCTGTACTGCATAAACATGGCTTCGGCAGCGGCGGTACCTTCGTCCAACAACGAAGCATTGGCTATTTCCATGCCGGTTAAATCAATAACCATGGTTTGGAAATTAAGCAACGCCTGCAAACGGCCTTGGGCAATTTCTGCCTGGTAAGGCGTGTACTGCGTATACCATCCCGGATTTTCCATTACGTTGCGCAGAATTACACCCGGCGTAATCGTGTCATAGTAACCCTGACCAAGGTATGATTTAAAAACTTTGTTTAGCGAAGCCGTTTGTTTGAGGCTTGCCAAATACTCGGTTTCAGATTTCGCCTTAGGTAGGTTTAAAGGCTGTTTTAACCTGATTTGCTGAGGAACCGTTTGTTCAATCAGTTCGTCAATTGAGGCAACGCCAACGGTTTGCAGCATGGCCGCTGTATCTTCAGCATTTGGCGCAATGTGGCGTTCTTTAAATTCTTCTTGGTAGTGGATGTTTAAGCTCATGAAGTATAGCAATAATTGATGCCGCAAAGGTAAGAAAACTATCCCTATTTTTTGCCATCAAAATGGATGGGCAAACGTCATATTTTAGTCTCAAATACAACCTGTTAAATCTATGTTTTTAGTAGGGTTTGCGGATTTGGCATTTTGGGTTTTGCTCTATTTTTTGACATTTGGCCGATTTGCGGTCAGTTTGAGCATCCAAACAATAACTTAAAGTTAATAATTTATACTTTAGCGAAAACTTACCGGAGATACATTGAGCAATTGATTGAGGTGTAAGACATTTCAATCCATCTGTAAGTTTAACTGAGCAGCTTACATTTGGTTTACTATTCTAGAATAGCTAGACCAAATGTTCGCATCATATCGCTCGCGAAGTCAATTCCAGCTTTTTTGATTTGCTTGTCGGTGGAAAATGCCAATGAGTGCTCAAAATGGATTGCAAATCCGTAATTCGGTCGAGTAGGGAAAATATTTCCCAGCCAACTTTTGCAAGAAAGGCGCGATTATTTGAGCACCTTCCAGCCTTCTTCCTTGTCGAATTTGAGGCGATAGGTTTTGGTGATGAAATTGCTGTTCTCGCTTGCGTTTTTTTGGAATGGTGCAAAAGGGGTGTTTATCTTTTTGAGCGATACCGTAACCTTGGCATTGTTGTCGTTTATCCGGTTAAAATCGACTGGTTTTTCGCTGGCCAACTCGTATTGTACCACCTTCACGGTAGCCCTGTCGTCGTCTTGTTTAAGCACCAGCTCGCTCGCTTTGTCGGTTAGCCTGATCTGAAAAACATAGCTGCTGTCTTTGGAAAGGAATTTCTTTTTAGCACTTTGCAAGCTGAGCGAAACATAGCCCTCATCGGCCAATTGACGGTATTTTTCCAGTTCCTTCATGTCCTTTTCGCTGTTGAACTTCATTTCGCCAAAGCTGAAGCGGGCAGTTTTGTATTCCGGATTGGCTTTGAGGTAATCGGTAATCTTTTCTCCAGCTTCTTTTTCGTTGATGGTGGCTACGTTTTTACAGCCAACGGCTATAACGAACAGGCTAAGTATGATCAGAAAACGGTTTTTCATGTGGTTTTTCTTTTAAAGATATTCCCCTTTTTTATATTTTCCAAATTTGGCAACAGCATGGCGCCCAAAATAACGAATACGCCCAGCCAGCGCATAGGACCTACCGGCTCGTGCAGTACCAAGGCCGACATGCTCACTGCCACAGGCAATTCGGCCGAGCTTAAAATAGAGCTGAGCGTAAAGCCTGCACGTGGAATGCCCGATGCGAAACAGAGTGGCGGAATTACGGTGCCAAAAATGGCCAATATCATTCCCCATTTGAGCAGGCTTCCACCTAAAGCCCCGTTAAACAGGAAGTGAGGCGGCAACACGACAAAAATAAGCAGGCAAGCGCCCGTAATCATTAATGCGCTTTTTTGAAGGGGCGGATATTCGTTGCCCAGCTTGCCGTTCAGCATGAGGAAAATGGCATAGCACAAGGCGGCCAGCAAGCCAAAAGCCACGCCAACCAGGTTAATGTCGGCCAGTTTGGTATCGGTAAAGCCACTGGCCAATACCGTGCCTGCCAGGATAAAAATAATGGCGAATATTTGGGCTTTGTTAGGCTTCTTTTTATAGATGAACAGCTCTAACAGTACGCTGATCCATACAAACTGCATCAGCAGGATGATGGCCAGGGAAGCCGGAACAAATTTTACGCATTGGTAATAGGTAAGGCTAACCAAACCGGTAAAAAAACCGGCGCCAACCAGTTTAAGCCAATGGGTGGTTAATTTCGGTTTTGGTTTTTTGCTGAGATTGCTTTGAATGAGGTGCAGTGTCCAGAGCATGAGGGCCCCAAACAGCGCCTGTGTGCCGGTAACATCGCCTAAAGTATAGCCTTCGGCATAGGCCAGTTTTACAAAAGTAGAGAGAATACCAAAGCTGCATGCACCAAAAAGTACAAGGAATATGCCTTTTAACATAGGTTTTGAAAAATTAGGAGAGTTGATTTAAATAAAGCTGGACGGTGTTTTCCAATCCGTAATACAGGGCATCGCTAATTAAGGCATGACCGATGGAGACTTCCAGCAGGTTGGGAATATTTTGGGCAAAGTATTTCAGGTTATGCAGATCGAGGTCATGGCCCGCATTGATGCCCAAGCCCAGTTCGTTAGCTTTCAGCGCAGCCTGCACATAAGGTGCAATGGCTTGTGCTTTATTTTGATGGAAATGGCTGGCATAAGCTTCGGTATACAGCTCAATGCGGTCGGTACCGGTTGCCAAAGCGCCTTCTACCAGCGCTACCACCGGGTCTACAAAAATGGAAACGCGGATGCCGGCATTTTTAAACACGGCTACCATTTCTTTCAGGTAATCGGCATGTTTTAGGGTATCCCAGCCGTGGTTGGAGGTAAGTTGTCCTTCGGCATCGGGTACCAAGGTAACTTGTGCAGGCTTGTTGGCCAATACCAGGTCTACAAATTTTTGCTCCCTGCAATTGCCCTCAATATTGAATTCTGTTGCGATGACGGCTTTCAGGTCGAACACATCCTGGTAACGAATATGGCGCTCGTCTGGACGCGGGTGAACGGTAATGCCTTGAGCACCAAAACGTTCGCAATCTAGCGCCACTTTAACCAAGTCGGGGTTATTGCCACCCCTGCTGTTGCGCAAAGTGGCAATTTTGTTAATGTTAACCGAAAGTTTTGTCATGCGGCAAAGATAGCAATAGCCTGGCGTTTTTTTGTAAAGCCTTGGTCATTAGTGTTTCGTCTTGGCCCCATCGTTCGTAGACCGCTCGTTGATGATTCGTTGCCTCTTCCAGTTTTCAACAACATGGAATGAACTTCCTGATTATATTTGTAACATGAAACTGAAACTGCTCTTGTTGTTTTCATGGATTGCCTCGGCTGCTTTTGCCCAGAACTTTGACTCGATTAAACGGTATAAGGTCAGTTATGCCGTAGCTACGGCCAATAATGGCAAATGGATAGCCCTGCGAAGCTTTGTTAATGGCAGCCAGAAATACCTGCTGTTGGCCGATCCGCAAAGCCTGCTGACTTTTGTAAAGCCCGCCGATGGTTTTGCGCTCGATAAACTTGATATCGGCAATGTAAGAGCTATTTTTAAAAACTCGCCGTATGTAAAAGCACTGGATGCTGCCCTTTTTAATAGCAAAAGCCTGCAGAATTCGGGGATAGATCACGCCATTCCGCAAGAAAAAGGCATTGCGCTCACCATTGATTTGTGTCCATCGCATAGGAACCTCGACCGTGTTATTTTTCAGCGCCTGCTGGATGAATTTAAGAAAATACAAAAACCTGTGCCTTTGGCCATTTCGGTGTCGGGCAAATGGATATTGAAACATCAGGTAGATCTCGATTGGCTAAAAAGCCTGGTTGCCCAAAATGAATTGACCATTACCTGGATCAACCATTCATACAACCATGAAGTGAACAGTTTGCCATTGGCCCAAAACTTTTTGCTGGCTCCAGGTACCAATATGGATGTGGAAGTACTGGAAAACGAAAAACTGCTGTTGAAAAACGGGTTGACACCTTCGGTATTTTTTCGCTTTCCGGGCTTGGTTTCGAGTCCGCAATTGGTAGCTAAAATTGTAGATTATGGCTTAATTCCGGTAGGCAGCGATGCCTGGCTGGCCAAAGGCCAGCTGGCGCAAGCAGGAAGCATTGTGCTGATCCATGGAAACGGTAACGAAGAAATCGGCGTCAAGGATTTTATTCGGTTGCTTCAAAACAGGCAGGTTGATGTCAAAAACAAACAATGGCTGCTTTTTGATCTCCGTGAGGGCTTAGGGCGAGAATTCGAATAGTTATTTGTATTTTGGTATAAAATACCTCCAGCAATGAAACTCTTCAAGCTACTTTTCCTGTTGTTGCTTTTGCCATCGGTTGTAATAGCCAATGCCCCTGCCGATACCGCAAAGGCAAGAAAAGGTATTCCGATTGTGCTCAATAGCGATACGCTGTTTCATGTTCAAAACCGTTTGGGCTCGCTTTCGGCCGCTGAAAGGGCTACGCGGACCAGCGCTATATTGGCGAGGTTGGAAGGCAATATGCTGCTTATTGCCGACTCGATAAAAGTTAGGGAGGAGGAGGCTACCTCGGATATTATCTACGGCAAGGAAATTATTTTTAGCGTGGCAAATATCGACGCCGATAGTGCCAAGATCAACCGGCAGGCACTGGCCAAAATTTACCGTTTCAGAATGGTGGATTCGATTAAAAATTATAAAGCGCAGACCGATATAACCGAACTTTTGCTCAGAACAGGGCAGGGCCTGCTCATTTTACTGGTGTTGGCGATAGCCATTTTTTTTCTCAACAAATATTCTAACCGCATATTGAATGCGGCCACCTTAAGGCTGTCTAAGCACTTAAAAGGGGTCAGGGTCAGGAATTATGAATTGCTTACCAAGGCCGGAGAAATCGTGCTTTTTCGTAAGGCTTTTCACATTTTCAAGTATGTTTTCATTGCTTTTTTGGTCTACATTACCCTGCCGTTCATTTTCAGGCTATTCCCCTGGACAAAAAGCTGGAGCGATACGCTGATCGATTTTGTGCTTAGTCCGTTGCGCAACATGTTCAGCTCGGTGGTGCAGTTTATCCCCAACCTGATTACCATTGTTATTGTGGTGGTGGTTTTTAAGTATATCAATAGGCTTATCAAATTTCTGGCCAGCGAGATAGAAGCGGGCAAACTTAAAATCAGCGGTTTTTATGCCGATTGGGCTAAGCCCACTTATAACATCATCAGGTTTATCCTTTACGCTTTTATGCTGGTGGTTATTTGGCCATACCTGCCGGGCTCTGATTTGGCAATTTTTAAAGGTGTATCTGTTTTCTTAGGTTTACTGATTTCTCTTGGTTCATCAACAGCTATCGGCAATATTGTAGCAGGATTGGTAATTACTTACATGCGCCCATTTAGAATTGGCGACCGTGTTAAAATAGGCGATACTACTGGCGATGTAATTGAAAAGGCATTTTTAGTTACACGTATAAAGACTATAAAGAATGAGATTATTACCATACCAAACTCGGCAATTTTAAATGGAAATACAATTAATTACAGCCTCATGGCCCATGATGATGGATTGATTGTACATACTACTGTAACCATTGGCTATGAAACACCATGGACACAGATCCATCAGCTATTGATAGAGGCTGCATTACGTTGCGAAGGTATCTTGAAATACAGACAACCTTTTGTGCTGCAAACCAGCCTAGACGATTGGTACGTTTCTTATCAGGTAAATGCCTATACCAATGAGCCGAATAGCATGGCCCAGGTGTACTCAAATCTACATCAGGAAATACAAAATGTGTTTTTTGAAAACGGTGTCGAAATCATGTCGCCTCACTACCAGGCCATGAGAGACGGTAACGAAACATCTATCCCGTCAGCATACCGGGCCAAGGATTATAAAATCCCAGATTTTAATATTAAATATAAGTCTAAATAATGAATAGTAGAGATTTCTACTTTCATGAAACCTCTTTATAAAATATTAAGAAAATGGATAAGTTCTTGTATTTGGTAAGCATTTTATTTACTTTTAATCAAATCAGAGTGATTTAACTATTTCTAAACTAAACTTAAACCAATGAAGAAACCAAATCTAAGAAAAGTCCTATCTTTAAAAGGTGAACCACTAACTAGAAATGAATTAAAAAGTGTGCTAGGAGGGGTGGTAGATCCTGGAGAAGGAGGAGGAGGAACCTGTACTGTCAGTGTAAAATGTCTAAAGGGTGCTGAAATTTCATGCAGTGGCTCTGGAGGCGCATGTAAATATGAAAATGTCTCTCCTTTTGGAACTGGTGGTTGGGTTCAGTGTGATAAAGATCCGAAAGTAAATTGTGCTTAATTGAGAATTGTTATAAATGGAAAAGAGCTACCTATTCAGTTTTATTGAAGGTGGCTCTTTTAATAAAAATTGTATTAGCATTTTTCATATTATTGTTTTGCACTAATAGAAATACAAAATGTGTTTTTTGAAAACGGTGTCGAAATCATGTCGCCTCACTACATGGCCATGAGAGACGGTAACGAAACATCTATCCCGCCAAGCTACCGTGCCCAAGATTATGAAGCCCCAAGCTTTAACATTAAAAGCAAGTAGGCCGCAATAAAGGTTAGTTTTTAGGCAATAATTTAATTTCTTCAGCCTTGAAGCGGTTATTTACGATTTTGCCGCTTACTTCGGCTTTGCTAATGGCATTGCAAAAACCGTGGGTACCATGGGCATCGCCAAAGTCGTCAATGCCTTTGCCGTCTACAAAATAAGGCTTGCCGTCAATCCTGATTGCCAGCTCGCAGTCTTTGCCTTTCATTTTGAACTGGCACTCGCCACAGGCAATTTCTACGGTTTGCTTGGTAAGGGTTTGAACGGGTAGAGCTTTTTTAGGTTTGGTTTGGGCATGGGCACTTAAGCCTGCCATAGCAGCCAAAATTGCGATGATGAACTTTTTCATGTGGGAAAAATTGATGTTTCAAAGCTAAGTATTTATCTGCAAATGAAATACTGCCTCTTGTTGGCTAAACCCGATGGGAGCGGGCACCTCGTCAAGCGGACAGCGGGGCTACAGGTAGCGAAGCGTTACCGAATGGGCTTTTCAAAAATCGCTTCAAGATGTTCGCCATGGTGGCAGCTGGCATTAACTAAAAAAGGGACATGCAAATTTGCACATCCCTCTATTTTGTAGTCCGAAATTAGGGACTAGTACCTGTAAGTATCTGGTTTGAAAGGACCTTCAACCGGAACGCCGATATAATCTGCTTGGTGCTGGTCTAAAACATCTAATTCTACACCGATTTTTTCCAAGTGCAAACGGGCAACTTTTTCGTCCAAATGCTTAGGCAATACATAAACTTTGTTTTCGTATTTGCCTGGATTGGTCCAAAGCTCCAGTTGCGCCAAAGTTTGGTTGGTAAACGAGTTGCTCATTACAAAGCTCGGGTGGCCAGTGGCACAGCCCAGGTTTACCAAACGGCCTTCGGCCAAAATGATTACATCTTTGCCATCGATAGTGTATTTGTCTACCTGAGGTTTGATCTCAACCTTGGTATGGCCATAGTTTGAATTTAACCAAGCCATATCGATTTCGTTGTCGAAGTGGCCGATGTTACAAACGATAGCCTTGTCTTTTAAAGCTTTGAAGTGTTCGGCACGAACGATGTCGCAGTTACCGGTGGTGGTTACTACAATATCGGCTTCTTTAATGGCTGTAGCTAGTTTTTTAACTTCGTAACCTTCCATAGCGGCTTGGAGGGCACAAATTGGGTCGATTTCGGTTACGATGACACGTACGCCTTGCGAGCTCAAAGATTCGGCCGAACCTTTACCTACGTCGCCATAACCGCAAACTACGGCTACTTTGCCGGCCATCATTACGTCGGTAGCGCGACGGATCGCATCAACCAACGACTCGCGACAGCCGTATTTATTGTCGAACTTAGACTTGGTTACCGAATCGTTAACGTTGATGGCAGGCAAGTGCAAAGTTCCGTTTTTCATTCTTTCGTACAAGCGGTGTACGCCGGTAGTGGTTTCTTCTGATAAGCCCTTGATGTTGGCAATCAGTTCAGGGTATTTATCGAAAACCATATTGGTCAAATCGCCACCATCATCCAAAATCATGTTTAACGGCTGACGGTCTTCGCCAAAGTGTAAAGTTTGCTCAATACACCAGTCGAACTCTTGTTCGTTGAGGCCTTTCCAGGCGTAAACCTGAATGCCTGCAGCAGCAATGGCGGCGGCGGCGTGGTCTTGGGTGGAGAAAATGTTGCACGACGACCAGGTTACTTCTGCGCCTAGTTCAACCAGGGTTTCGATCAAAACCGCAGTTTGGATGGTCATGTGCAGGCAGCCGGCAATGCGGGCGCCTTTGAGGGGTTTAGATGGTCCGAATTCTTTGCGCAATGACATTAAGCCCGGCATTTCTGCCTCTGCCAATGTAATTTCTTTACGGCCCCATTCTGCCAGTGAAATGTCCTTAACTTTGTAAGGAACGTAAGTTGTCTCTACTGATGACATGTTGTTTTTATTAAGTGATTAATAATTAATTGCTTATTGCGGGTGGATGTTAGTTTTTCGAACTTTTGTCCAGCTTAAATAAGCAGGGCAAAATTACGCAATAGTTTAACCAATTCAAATTGCAATTGCCAGCTTTAAGGCGTTGGATTGGAAGTTCGCCCCTTCACGCGATTTAAATCGTATCTTTGGATAGCAAGATGCCAAAAAATATTACATACTGCAGAGAAATGCCATGCGATGGTGGCTTGCGTATACCCCTTGCTGCAGTGCCTGCCCATCGGCATATCATGTGAAATTACTATTTTTAGCCTGCATGAAAAACGTTGTCGGATTGGGTCTATTGTTGCTGTTAACAGAAACCGGAGGATTTATTCATTGGCTGGAAAGGCATTTGCTGGCTTGTCCGTTTAGGCAGACCTTTGGCATCGATTGTCCGGGCTGTGGCCTGCAACGATCGGTTTTGGCTTTGATGAAGGGCGATATCGTCGCTTCGTTTAAATTTTACCCACCTACTTTGCCGATTCTTTTTTTGGTAGCTTTTACCATCATCCACCTGAAATTTGATTTTAAGAACGGGGCTTTTTTAATAAAAATCCTTTATATTGGTATCGCATTAATTGTCGTAGCCAATTACATTTATAAAATATTAAACCATCAATTAATTTAAAGTCATGTCTGAAGAACAACTAGCGCCACAAGAAAATCCGGTGCCACAACAGCCTACGCCACCTCCACCCCCGCCACCACAAACGCCTTTTCCGCCAAACAATGGAGGTTTTGGTGGTAACTTTGGAGGCAATTTTGGAGGCATGCAACAATCATTGCCCAATGCCACGGCCGTATTGGTGCTAGGTATCTTGTCTATTGTAACCTGCTGCTGCTACGGCATACCTGGTGTTATTTTGGCTGTTATTGCCTTGGTATTGAGTAAAAAAGACAGGCAATTGTACGCCATGAACGTAGGTGCCTATACAGAAAGCTCCTATAAAAACCTGAATGCCGGCAGGGTTTGTGCCATTATTGGTTTGATTTTGAGTATTTTAGATTTGCTGATGTATGTTGCCCTATTTGCCATGTTTGGTTTTGGCGTCGTGAAAAATCCAGAAGCGCTGCAAGAAGCCATTAGAAGCCTGCAATAAAAACAAACTATTCCATAAACGAGCCGGGCTTTAAAGTCCGGCTTTTTTTATGAGTCAACGTCAATGAATTGTTATTTTATGGCGAGGTAATCATTAGCGCACAATGTTTGCTATCTTTGTAAATTATTTCAATAAAAAGAGAAAAAGATGTATCCTGAATATTTAGTAGAACCTATGCGTGCAGAATTGACTAACGTAGGTTTTGAAGAATTAAAAACTGTAGAAGCGGTTGACGAAGCGATCAAAAGCGAAGGAACCGTATTTGTAGTGGTAAACTCGGTATGCGGTTGCGCGGCAGCCAATGCCCGTCCGGCAGCCAAACTTGCAGCAGCCAATGCCAAACATCCCCAAAAATTGGTCACTGTTTTTGCTGGTATGGAAAAAGATGCAGTGGATAGAGCTAGATCGTATATGATGCCTTTCCCTCCATCATCGCCATCGATGGCTTTGTTTAAAGACGGCAAGCTGGTACACATGATCGAACGTCACCAAATTGAAGGCAGGCCGGCACAAATGATTGCCGAAAACCTGATTGGTGCCTTTGAACAATACTGCTAACCAGCTAAAAAATAATAGAATAAGGAGTAAGGATGATGAATCTTTGCTCCTTTTTTGTTTGGCCTTGAGCGGAAACGGGAGATAGGTCTCATAACTGGCAACTGCTAGCCCGCAACCTTAAAAATCCTTGTTCAGTAGTTTTTCCAGTTCTCCAAAAGAAACATTCATGCGTACGCGGCCCTGCTTGGCATAGGCAATCTCGCCGGTTTCCTCAGAAACGATTACCGCAACGGCATCGGCGGTTTCCGAAATACCAATGCCGGCCCTGTGGCGAAGGCCAAACTGCGGTGGCAATTTATCGTTGTCGGTGAGAGGCAGGATGCAACTGGCGCTTTTGATCTTGTTTTCTGCAATCACCACGGCACCATCGTGCAGAGGGCTGTGTTTTTGGAAGATGCTTTCGAGCAGTCGCTTCGAGATTTTCGAGTCGATGATTTCGCAACTATTGGTAAAAAGCTCGTCATCGTAAAACTTTACAAAGACAATCAAGGCTCCGGTTCTCGATTTTTTCATGCTTTTGCAGGCATCGATAATGGGTTTGATGCGTAGCAGGTTGTCTCTTTCCCTGTCTTTGCTGCCAAACAAATAGCCCCACCAGGCCTTGTTCTTCTGCAAAAACGTGCTTTTGCCAATGTGTAGCAAAAACCGTCTGATTTCTGGCTGGAAGATGATGATCAAAGCCATGATGCCCACGCTGATGAACTTGTCTATAATTTTAGAGAGCAGGTCCATGTGGAGCCCCTTTACCACTTGGTAAAAAATGAGGATGATGAACATGCCCAGCAGGAGGTTTACGGCCAGCGTATTCCTGATCAGGCTGTAAACGTAATAGATCAGGATGGCTACCAGGATGATATCTATGGCGCTGGCCCAGCTAAATTTTAGGAAATCAAAGTCGAAGCTCTTCATCGTTAGCAATATAAGAAAATATGGTCAATTGTTCATGGCCGCTCAATAGCTAACCGGTAAATGTGTGGGTTAGGTGGTAGCCAGGTTCACCAGTTTAATGCATTCGAGTGCCTCTTTTACATCGTGCACCCTTAAAATGGCAGCGCCTTTGAGCAAAGCAATGGTGTTGAGTACAGTGGTGCCGTTCAGGGCATCGGCGGCTTTGTTGTGCAGTACTTTGGTAATCATCGATTTTCTGGAGAAGCCAGCCAAAACAGGCAACCCAAAACTGTTGAGCACCTGCAGTTGCTGCAACAGTTCGTAATTGTGTGCAGTGGTTTTGGCAAATCCAAAGCCTGGATCTATGATAATATCCTTGGCGCCCAGCTGTTTTAACTCGGCTATCTTTTTATCGAAATATTGAAAAACTTCCAGCACAACATTTTCATAGCTTGGGTTTTGCTGCATGTTTTGAGGCGTGCCTTTCATGTGCATCATGATGTAGGGTACCTGCAGTTCGGCAACCGTAGCAAACATCGTTTCGTCTAAGCTGCCACCCGAAATGTCGTTAATCAGATGTGCGCCAGCCAAAATGGCTTCTTTGGCTACCCTTGCCCTAAAAGTATCGATAGAAAGCAAAGCCTCCGGAAATGTTTTGGCTAAAGCTTCAACTACCGGAATAAGGCGCTGCAGCTCTTCGTCGGGACTGATGTCGGCCGCACCGGGCCTCGACGAATAGGCGCCGATATCGATAAATTTTGCACCTTCGTTTAAAAAGGTTTCGGTTTTGTGCAAGGCTTCCTCCAGGCCTGCCGCACGGCTTTTGCCATAAAAAGAGTCGGGCGTTAAATTGAGGATTGCCATCACCGCCTGACCATTCAGTTCAATCGGTTTGCCTTTGCTATTTAGTGTTGCTTTTCGGTTTAAAAACGTATCTTTAGCCATCATTTAATGCAAAAATAGGCATTAACCCAGCTTTAAACTAAATATTTTATTGTTTTGGCCCATAACACAGCAAAAGAGTACGAAGAGGTAATAGCGGTATGCAAATCGCTTTTTTTAAAGAAGACAAAAGATTATGGTACGGCCTGGCGTATTTTGAGGCCGGCCTCTATAACCGACCAGATTTTTATCAAGGCGCAACGCATCCGTACGCTTGAAGAAAAGAAGGTTTCGAAGGTGGGCGAGGATGTGACTTCGGAGTATATCGGCATTGTAAACTATTGCGTAATTGCCATGATGCAGCTCGATCTTACCGAGCAAGATCCCCTCGAACTGGGGGTAGAAGCGGTGGAAAAACTTTTCGACGAACGCGTTAATGGTACCAAAGAACTCATGTTTGCCAAAAACCACGATTACGGCGAGGCCTGGAGGGATATGCGCATCAGTTCTTTAACAGATCTGATCTTAATGAAAATTTTTAGGGTGAAACAAATTGAAGATAATTTGGGACAAACCGTAGCTTCGGAAGGCATCAATGCCAACTACCAAGACATGCTGAACTATGCCGTATTTGCCCTGATCAAATTAGGCGTTAAATAAATGAATGAATTCGTTGTGCCCCCAGGCCAGCGAAAACGGTTAAAATTACTGATTATGCAAAAAATAGCTTTAAACTTTTCGAGATGGTTTGTAGGGGTTTTGTTCATTTTCTCAGGTCTGATCAAACTGAACGACCCACTGGGTTTTGGCTATAAGCTTCAGGAATATTTTGAGGTTTTCCATATTACTTTTCTGAGCAACTGGGCAACAGGTATCGCCATCATCTTATGTGTGCTTGAAGTTTACCTTGGCGCTTTGCTGCTCTTTGGCTTTTGGCGAAACCAGGTCACCAAGGGCTTATTGGGACTGATTATCTTTTTTACCTTTCTTACCTTTGTGTCGGCAGCCTTTAAGGTGGTTACTTCTTGTGGTTGCTTTGGCGATGCCATTCCGCTTACGCCTTGGCAGTCATTCGGCAAAGACCTTATCTTATTGGTTTTAATCGTTTATCTTTTCGTCAAGCGTGAAAAAATACAACCGCTCACCCAGCATTCGGGTTGGCAAAGTGGCTTGTCTACGGCGGTTTTGGTGGCTTCGGTTACATTCGGCATGTTCACTTATAATTACCTGCCTATCATCGACTTTTTGCCTTATAAAGTGGGCTCTAATATTCCAGAGTCGATGAAGATTCCTCCAGGTGCACCACAAGACGAGTTCCTGATCATGTACCAGCTTAAAAACAAGGCAACCGGCGAAGCCAAAACCATGAGCGATAAAGACTACATGAAGCAGGAGGTGTGGAAAGACGACAATTGGGAAGTGGTGGGCACGCCCGAGAAGAAACTGATTAAAAAAGGCTACGACGTCAAAATAAAGGATTTGGTGATTACCGATGCTTCGGGAACCGACTATACCAAGGAACTGATCGAAAATCCCTATTACAATTTGGTGGTCGTAGCTTATGATTTGAAGCATACCGACGAAAAGGCCATTGCCGAAATCAATGCCCTGGCACTCAATGCCACCGAACAATTCAATGTGCGTACGGTTTTGCTCACGTCCAATTCGGCGCAGGAGGCACAAGCCTTTAGCAAGCGGATGAAGCTTTTTATGGAAGTATTTTATGCCGATGCCGTGCCCCTGAAAAGCATGGTAAGAGCAAACCCAGGGGTCATGCTCTTGAAAAATGGCACCATTGTCAACAAATGGCATTACCATACTGTGCCTTCATTCGAAAAATTGTCGGCCCAATACCTCAGTAAATAGCCATGGGACGTTACGCCATCAGAAAATTTTTATATGGTTTGGCCGTGATGGCCGGCGTTATTTCGGTGGTGTTTGTGCTGTTCAATATCCTGCCGGGAGATCCCGCTCGTATGACCATGGGGCAGCGTTCGGATGTGCAGTCGCTGGAAGCCGTGCGCAAAGAGTTTGGTTTGGATCGCTCCAAGCCCGTTCAGTTTCTCCTGTATTTGAACGATTTAATGCCGGTTAGCATCCATTCCAATACGCGCGAAAATCAGGAGAAGTACCATTACCAAAAACTTTTTACAACCGGTACTGATGTTGTCGTGCTCAAAGTGCCTTACCTGCGCCGGTCCTATCAAACCAAGAGAGACGTAACTACCATTCTTTCGGAAACCGTACCCAATACTTTTGTGTTGGCTTTAACCGCCATGATATTCGCCACATTAATTGGGGTGTTGCTAGGGGTGGTTTCGGCGGTACATCAAGGTACATGGATTGATAAATTGGCTAATTCTTTTGCCATTTTGGGCATTTCGGCGCCCTCTTTCTTTGCCGGTATCATCATTGCCTGGCTGTTTGGTTTTGTACTGGCCGATTATACGGGTTTGAACATGAGTGGCAGCCTGTACAGCTATGATCCTTTTAAAGGCCAGGTGATTACTTGGCGAAACCTCTGGTTGCCCATGATTACCCTCGGCTTGCGCCCATTGGCCATTATTGTACAGCTTACCCGCAGCGCCATGCTCGACGTGCTGGCGCAAGACTACATCAGAACGGCCAAGGCCAAAGGTTTGGGCCGCTATGCCATCATTTATAAGCACGCCTTAAAAAATGCCTTAAATCCGGTAATTACCGCAGTTTCGGGCTGGTTTGCCTCTTTGTTGGCCGGATCTTTCTTTGTAGAATATATTTTTGGCTATAACGGCTTGGGTCGCACCACGGTTACCGCTTTAGAAATGTCTGATTTTCCGGTCGTGATGGGCTCCATCCTGTTTATCGCCTTTGTATTTGTGGTGGTTAATATTTTGGTCGATTTGTTGTATGCCTGGATAGACCCAAGGGTTAAACTTGCCTGATATGCTTGCAGAACTTTTAAACTATACCACTAAAGCTGATGCCATCGTTATGGCCGCGTTGCGTGAGGCAGATTTGCCCGAAGCCGATAAGCTGTTTAGCCATGTGCTCACGGCGCAACATATTTGGGCCAAACGGATTTTGGGAGAGCAACCCGAAAAAGGGGTGTGGGAAGAACAACCCAAAGCCGTTTTTGAAGCGCTAAGCGCCGAAAATGCCAAACTGTTTGCTAAGATTTTGTCTACACGGCAATTCGATGAACTGATCCACTATACAAATTCCCATGGAAAATTTGAAAACAGCCTGCAGGATATCCTGTTTCATGTGGTGAACCATTCTACCTACCATCGGGCGCAAATTGCAACGATGCTCAAAAAAGCTGGAAAAATACCACCAGTAACCGATTTTGTAATATTAAAAAGAACAAACCAATTATGATAGTTTTTTTGGTGGGCTTTATGGGCTGCGGCAAAAGTACCAAAGCCAAGCAATTGGCACATCGGCTCGATTGCCCGGTAATCGATTTAGATGCCGTTATGGTAGCGCGTGAGGGACAAAGCATTGCTGATTATTTTGCGTCGCATGGCGAAGCCGCTTTTCGCGAACTCGAAAGCCAAGCACTAAAAACCTACGCTTATCCCGAAACCTGTATCGTGGCTACCGGTGGTGGCTTGCCTTGTTTTTTCGACAATATGGATTGGATGAATGCGCATGGCATTACGGTTTACCTGCAAATGACCCCACCACAGTTGGTTTCGCGCTTGCATAACCGCGAGAAAAGACCCTTGCTTAAAGGCATGGATGATGAGCAGCTGCTCGAGTTTATTATCAAGAAACTGGACGAAAGAAATGCTTTTTATAACCAAGCCAAAGTAATCGTCAATGCTTTCGATTTGGATGCAGAAAAACTGGAGGAAGCCATCCGTTTGCAGGATCTTTAATACTTCGTTGAGAGACTGCTAATTGTTTGGCAGTTCCCATGCTCAAGGGTCGGCCAATTAGCTGCCCAGGTCTTCGAACTGTTCGTCTATATATTTGATTTTTGTTTTGCCATGTGGCGTTGGATCGCCGTAATCGTTAATGTTAACGAAAACGATCTTGTCGATGGTCAGGATGCTCTTTCGGGTAATTTTGTTCCGAACTTCACAGCACATGGTAATAGAGGTGGTGCCAAAAGCAGTAGCCGTAATGCCCAATTCAATGATATCACCCTGTTTGGCCGAACTTACAAAATTGATTTCAGACATGTATTTGGTAACCACTTTGGGGTTCTCCAGTTGGACGATGGCATAAATGGCGGCTTCTTCATCAATCCATCTTAGCAGGCTTCCACCAAACAGCGAACCATTCGGATTGAGGTCTTCGGGCTTTACCCATTTGCGCGTGTGAAAATTCATAGACTATCGGTTTTTCACGAATATAACAAAATCGGCGCAAGGCAGTTTCAGTGCCATGTAAAGAAAAAGGGAGCTTGTTCAACTCCCTTTCCTTATGCTAAGCAACTTATTTAAGCTCGCCGATATAGGCCTGTGTTTGTTTTTCTAATTCCAGCGTGGCTACTTTAATAGCCGAACCTACTTTGGTGGTTTGTGGCTTAACGGCCATGTTGCCAATGGTGGCAAGGGCATCGGTGTACCATTTGCCCCAAACTTGCAGAATGTGCTGCTCATCAGCAGTGGCTTTGCCTTCGGCAATGGCTTTTTTGCTCAACTCAAACTCGGTTTTAAGACGCACCAAGGCATCCGATTTTACCTGGGCTACAGTTTTCATAGCTGTATTTTCATTGGCTGTAACTAAAGTAAAGCCAGCTGTAAGGGCGCTCACGCCTACATTTTTCATGGTAGTGGCCGAAACTTTGTCGATTCTGTCGTTATCGGTATGGTAAAATACATCGGTAAAGTGCCACATCAACAAGCCTGGAATTTTGTTTTGCAGGAACGGTGTATGGTCGCTGCCCCCTTCAAAAGGATTGTAATTAACCGTCCAGTTGGCAAATTTGCCCTGCGCTTTGCAAATGTCGAAGATAAAATCGTTGTAATAATGTGGGAAGAGGTCTTTTTCTTTCACATCGCCAGCACCCCATTCGGTATGTTTATCATTGCCGCGGGTCCAGATGGCCGATGGGTCAGGCATTTTTTCGATCAGGAAAGAGCCGCCGGTTTTTTGGGTGTCTTCGCCCACCATGTCTAAGCTCATGCCCCACATAATGCCCTTGGCACGTGCCGCATCGTCGGTAATGTACCGGCCGGTCGATACAATTTCATCGCCCCATAAAAAGGTAAGCGTGCGTTGCGGCTTAAATTTGCCCGATTTAACCAAAGAAGCCGTTAGACGAGCCATTTCGGCCAAGGTGCCTACGCCGCTGGCATTGTCGTTTGCACCCGGTTCTTGCACATGCGCGCTGTACACAAAGCGTTCGTTAGGATTTACGCTGCCCTTTACATTGGCTACCAAGGTCAGTTCTTCGGCTTGGTAAATCTTGGTTTGGATATTTACTTTCAGCTCTACTTTTCCCTTAAGACAGGCGGCTTTCAGTTTTTCTTTTACGCCATACGACAGCAACAACGACCAAACGCTGGAGTTGGCAGGCATGCTGCCAAATTGAATAGAGGTTTGGTGTTTTTCGGGCTGCGTATATTTAGGCATCGAATAACCCATTACGCCAATGGCACCAGCTTTTGAAGCAACACTTAGCAATCGGCCGGCTGAGGCATCGGCAAATACGATCTTGCCTTTCAAGTCTTTGCCCTCCAAATCCTGCGCGGTGCCCTTGCCCACAAAAACAACTTCGGCCGTAACACCTGTAGCAGGGGTCGAAGGGCAGTTGATCGGTATCATGTTGCGGTTGGTTTTAAAAGCAATGAGGGGCTGGGTCTCGCCAATTAGGGTTACGCTGGCATCAACCGGCTCCCAAGTATTGCGTTTCATGGGGCGTTTTTCTATGCGATAGGTCAGGGGTGCTTCAAATTCGTCGGCTTTCTGCTCTGTAAAGCCTGCTTTTTTCAAGATGCCTTCTACATAATGGATACTGGCATTGAAACCCGTATTGCCAGGTACGCGAAAATATTGCTCTACAAATGCGGTGGTGGCATAGGCGTTTTTTTCGTTAAAGCCGGCACGGGTCAGTTTGAAGTAATCGTCGGTTTGGGTTTGTGCGATGCTGGTCGAAATTTTGAACAGCAAGGCAAAGAGTAGGAATTTCTTCATGATTGTTTCTTAAAACGGAAAGTTAGCAAGTTTATCGTTAACCTGCGCTATGGAAAACGTAAAATATAGCAGATAAACAACCATGGACAAAGCAATAACCATCCATGCCAGGCATAGATTTTTGTGGATGAGGAATTAAGGACTAAACCCGTTTGTACTTGATCTGGTGGTCGACCGAAAAAGGGCCGGAGCCAACTACCCAAAACAGCACCAATAGGCAAAGTACGATAAGCGATAGCCAAAGTTCCGAATTGAGAGCTGAAAAGCCGTTTGAAATGTTGACGAACAATACCGCGCAAACCAGGATTGGAATCTGGATAACGACGGCAAAACGCGTAACCAACCCAATGGTAATCAAAATTCCGCCCACCAAGTGCGCAAAGGCAACGAGGTGTATGGCAATGCTCGACATCATTTCGGAAAATCCGAATACGCTGTTCTTAAATAAAAGTTCCTGCTGATGGCCTGTGTCGCTGATTAGCGCTATGCCTTTGCTAAAGATGATGAGGCCTAATACAATGCGGACTACATCTAGCCATTTGGCGCGATGCGAATCGCCCCAGTGCTCAACTTTTTGGATAACGTTCATAATAAACCTCCTTTTAAAGCTTACGTCAAGTTACGAAAAATATTGAGTTAAACAAAACCAAACGGTGCTTGATTTAAATTGTTGAAAAATAAAGGATTAGCAGTTGCATGAAAAAGCCACAGACTGATTGGGTCTGTGGCTTTTTATTATCGTTTGCCTGCTCTTTTTTCGAGCTCTTCTATCGGCATGTTCATCATCCGGCCAACCGGCGTTTTGCCTCTGTAGGTAATTACTTTCAATACCTTGGCATCAATTGGTGGCACCAAAGGTCCATTATATTTTGGATAGAAACGGTCTGGAAACGAGTTGTCGAAACTGTAATACATGTCCAGGCCATCCACCTCTGTACTCAAAGTAATCAGCAAATTGCGGTCGGCAGTTCTCCTTACGGCAAATATCGGGTCGTAAACGCTTGGTGCGTATTTGGTTTCGGCCACATCCAAACGTTTAAAGTGTTGTTCGGTGCGGGCAAAGAAATTGGCCCAGTTCTTTTTCTCTTTTGGCGACCATACCGACTCGGCAATGGCAAATCCCCGTGGCCAGGTCATGTATTCGGCCTGACGGATGTTGTACACCTGCTCGGTCCACAAATTGGCTTGTCCGCCTTTGATAAAGGCCGGATTTACGCCATCGGGTACCGGATCAAACTCATACGATTTGCTCAAACGCAACGAAGCATACACACGAGGCTCGGTAATGGCATCGGCCTGCATGTAATCGATATAGGCATATTGTGTAGGGCTCATCACCACTTCATGGCCTGCTTTGGCTGCTTCGGTTCCGTATTTCATGCTTCGCCAGCTCATTACCGCTGCGCTTTGCGATACACCACCTTCTAAAACTTCATCCCAGGCCATGAATTTTTTGCCTTTCGATTGTACGATTTTCTCTACCCTGCGTTCAAAATAGCCCTGTACTTCAGGAATGGTTTTCAGGCCTTCCCGTTTCATCAGCTCTTTAACCTGGTCGTTCTTTTCCCAAAAATTATGAGAAGCTTCATCGCCACCCATATGGATATATTCGAAAGGAAAAAGCTGCGCAATCTGCGAAATTACGGTATCTAAGAAAACATAAACCTTTTCGTTGGCCGGACAAAGGGTATTGTCAACCAAAGCAATAGGCGGGGCACCGCGGCTCCAATCCATGATTTTCTCGCCGCTGCGTACTTTGTAGTTAACGGCGTCTGGCGTGCACGAAAGGTCTGGGTAAGAAGCAATGGCGGCCAAGCTATGTCCAGGCACATCAATCTCGGGCAAGATATTCACAAAGCGATCTTTGGCATAAGCTACCAGTTCTCTAATATCGTCTTGAGTATAAAAACCACCATAGTTACGGGGTTCATCAGGTGTTGGCGGAATAAAATCGCCAAAGCTGCCTACGCGTTTTACGTTCCAGGCACCTACTTCGGTCAATTTTGGTAAACCTTTGATTTCGATTCTCCAGCCTTCATCGTCGGTAAGGTGCAGGTGCAAAATGTTGTATTTGTAGCGCACCATGGCATCAATGTATTGTTTTACCTCTTGCTTGGTAAAGAAATGGCGGGCAACATCAAACATCAATCCCCTCCAGCCCAAGCGCGGGTAATCGGTAATTTCGGCACAAGGCATCGTCCATTTTATGCCTTTTACTTCTTCTTTGCTCTCAATTTCCTTGGGCAACAGCTGCAGTAAAGTTTGCACGCCATAAAATAGGCCTGCAGGCTTATTGGCCCTAATGGTTACCTGTTTTGGCCCTACGTTTAAGCGGTAGCCCTCCATGCCTATGGCGGCATCGTTGGTTTCGTTGATGATCAGTTTAATGGTGGCGGTAGCCGATGGGGCGCTGATGGTGCTTACATAATAGCCGGTTGGCGTTGACAAACGCTCCTGTAAAAAGGCGATAGTTTGTTTCAGCTCTGGCGATTTATGGGCCTGGATGACAATATTTGCGGGCAAAACAAAATGCCCGGCTTGTTTAATAATGCTTACCGGTTCTGGAATAATGGCAATTTCGCTATTGGCCATGCTTTCGGTTTCGCCAGATGTCTCCATGTCGGTACTGGCTAGCGTTGGACCGCTACCTTCGGCAGATTGTGCAAAAACATGAAGGTTAAAGAGCAGGAACAGAATAAAAGATAAGCTTCGTTTCATTGAACTGATTAAATTGGATAGAATGAAACCGCAATTTATTAATTTTTAGGTGAATTAGCAGGATCGTTTTTGCGAAAAAGATAGGCCAAGGGCAAGCCGATGCAAAGTACTAAGATCAAACAATTGACCAATCCTGCCGACCAGGAGAAGGGAATTTGTGGTGCCCTTGTGCTGGGCACGATAATCAGGTTCATCAGCAACCAAATCAAAATACCATACAAAATGGCAATCAGCCAGATGTTTTTAAACCATTGCCATAATTTGGGGTAAAGTAGCGCAAATAACACCGTAAATGCCAAGGCAATGAGGTAATGAAACAAAAGACCGGCCAATGTGGTAAAAATGCCACCGTTCATGGCTTCCTGGCCAAATGCCGCGCTGGCAATGTATTGGAGTACAAGGATTACATTTTTTCCGGTTTTAAGGTAGAAGTTAATGAAGGCGGCCAAAATATCCAATGTGCCCACCAAAAGGCCAGCCTTGAAAATGAGCGATAAGTTTTTGTGCATCTTTGCAAGTTAGTAAACCTAAAAATAACAATTGATTTACAAAACCGCAGGCTTCCGCACGGCATAAATCAGCTCGTCGTAAACCGTTCCGTTTTTATAAAACGTACCTGCCAGCTCTGCTTCTAGCTTAAAGCCTGCTTTTTCCAGTACGCGTTGCGATTTGATGTTGGTATCAAAGGTCCGTGCAAAGATACGGGTCACCTCAAAGGTCCTGAAACCATAGTTTAGCATCAGTTTTACCGCCTCTGGTACAATGCCCTGGCCCCAATATGCTTCGGCAATCCAGTAGCCCATTTCAGCATTTTTGCAATAGAAATCCTGTTGCGGGTGTACGCCGATAGAGCCTGCAGCTTCTCCGTTTACCACAATGGCGAATATCTCTTGGGGAGTGGCCGATAAAGCCAGATTGATAAAGGCAATGCCATCATCTTGGGTATAAGGAAAAGGAAATTTGTTGCTCAGGTTTTTGGCAATGTTGTAATTGTTGGCATGTTTAACCAAGCTGCGCAAGTCGCTCAGTTGAAATGGTCGGAGTTCGAACTGCATATGGAGACGTTGTTTGGGTAATGGGTTTTCAAGGTAACAAATAAAGGGGCCATTAGTTCGTTGGCCGCTAGATTCAATGGAATGTTAGTGCGAGCCTGTTGTTTGCAAGTGCTATTTTAGCGCATCGAGTACCTTGAACAGCTTTTTGCTAATGCCCGAACCGTTGTAATTGTTAATGTTGATGACTGCAATATACTTGTTACCGTTTTTATCGGTGTAATAGCCCGCATAGGCCGATACATCGTTAATGGTGCCGCTTTTGATCTTCATGCCGTTGTATTCGGGCAACGAATTGTAATAGGCTGGAAACCAATCCTCTTTTTGTGCCTGAAACAAGATGCTGGCCATGGCGGCGGTGGTAACCCGGGTGCCCGGCGAAAGTCCGCTGCCATCTAAAATATTCAGGGCATTTTTGTCGATGCCCTTGGCGGCCCAGAAATTAATAACCGAAGCTGCGCCGTTTTTGGTGCTTGGCGTTTTTCCCAGCTTCCAGGCCATGGTTTTGAGCAGTTGCTCACCATAAAGATTGATGCTCTTTTTGTTGAACCAGTATACGATTTCGCTCAGGTCGGGCGAGCTTAATGTAGCAAGTTTTTGGGCAATAGGGGCTACGCTTTTGTTTTCCAGAGCTAACCTACGTGCTGTAGTGGCTTCTTTGGTGCTTTGGATGTTGAGCCTTAACAAAGTGTCCTGCAAGCGATAGGCGGCCTCAAAAGCTGGGTCGGGCAGGGCTAAGGAAATACCGGCCTTGCTAATGCCCATGCCCCAGGTGCCTCTTAAATAAGCCGTGTAACTGTAGGGAGGCAAAAAGGCATAAGCATTGTCGCCAGAGCCATTTACGCCTGTTTTTAATTCGTTTACAATGTTGAGGTAAGGCATTGCGGGTACGGTTTCGAGTACCTTTACATCATTTCCAGGGGCTGTGCCAGGCTTTAAATGCACATCGAACTGGTTTTCGCGCCAAGCCAGCGCCGAAGTACCCGCCCCATAATAGTTGCCCATGTCTTGCCAAATCCAGCCTTCGGGCATCGATTGGGTACCGAACAGGCTATCGTCGCCAATTACCGAGCCTTCTATTTTTTTGATGCCCGCATTTCGTATGGCCCCAACCCATTGGTTTAAAACTACGTTTTCCTTACTTTGTGCATAACGCCAAGAGCCCAAGGTAGGATCGCCGCTGCCTATAATCACCAAATCGCCCTGCAAAGTGCCGTCGGCAGTAATTTTGCCCGTGTAGGCCAGGGTAGTCTGGTACCTGAAGTCTTTGCCCAAAACGCTAAAGGCCGTTGCCGAAGTAATGGTTTTCAGCGTAGAGGCTGTGGCCAATCCTATGTTTTCGTTCTTGGCAAAAATTACCTTGCCCGTTTGGGCATCCAGCACACAAAGCGAAGCGATGGCATATTTGGCTTGGTCGTCATTCATCAAATTGCTGTAAGCCTGCTCCAGTTTGGCCACAGTATTTTGGGCGAAACCGTTTAACGAGAAGAGTAAGAATAATAAAGCGGCCTTGTATGTTTTCATGGCATTAAATTAAAAAGTAAGTATAGTTTTTTCTGTTGATAACAATGGTTTGGTTAACCTGATAGTTCGCTGTAAAAGTTGTTGGGAATTTAACTTTTTTGTTGTCGTTCCATTTGATTTCGATGGCATTTGTTTCTCCGTCTATTGCTTCGATCAGGTCTATTTCCTGTTGCTGAAAACTCCTCCAGAAATAATATTTGGCAAATTTCCTATGGTTGTTGGTGGCTTTGATGTATTCGGCGATGACATAGTTTTCGAAAAGCTGGCCGCTGTCTAGTCTTAAACCAAGCGGACTAAAATTCTGTATAATGGCATTTCGAATACCCAAGTCGTAGAAATAGATTTTTTTGCTTTTTTTTATTTCATTTCTCAGGTTGCCGCTGTAGGCGTTTAGTCTAAACACCACAAAACATTTTTCGAGCAAATCGATATACCTCTCCACGGTTTGTTTGTCGGCTTCAATAAGCTGCCCCAGTTCGTGATAGGAAATTTCGTTGCCAATTTGCAATGCCAAGGCCTGTATCAATTTTTCAAGCTGCAGGGGTTTCCTGATATCGGCCAATGAAAGAATGTCTTTAAAAAGATAGCTATTGGTCAAATTAAAGAGTAGTTCTTTTTCTTCTCCGGGGTAATTGATGGCATCTGGATAGCTACCGTAAATCAATCTTTTTTCTAAAGCCTGTTCTTCGGTGATGAGATTGGTATGGTTAGCTAGTTCTTCAACGGAAAAAGGAAACAAATGGTATTCGAACT
Organism: Pedobacter sp. ASV12; assembly: GCF_016429155.1. GTDB lineage: Bacteria > Bacteroidota > Bacteroidia > Sphingobacteriales > Sphingobacteriaceae > Pedobacter. The sequence continues at coordinate 62,985 of NZ_JAELUC010000003.1, forward strand.
TACGCCCCGTTAGGGGTTCTTGTATTCCCGAGGCCAGATCTAATGTCGATGAACCAGTAACCAGGAGCTGTATATCGCTGAAATTGTCGACAATAAGCTTTAGCGTCAGTCCAATATTTCGCACCCTTTGCGCTTCATCAATCAGTATGATTTTGTTTTTTCCGATAATAGATTTAAGACGCTCGGTACTGATGTCCTGCAAGTTGTTGCGGACGCTTGCTTCATCGCAGTTTAAAAACGTAAATGGCAAGCCTGTGTTCTTGGCCAAACGTTTCAACAAGGTGGTTTTGCCTACCTGTCTTGCTCCAGTCAGGATAATGGCCTTTCCTTTGAAAAACTTGGATTCTATAATAGGCTCTAAAAGTCTGCTAACCATCACATAAATATATAAAATTTCGATTGTAATCTAAAAATTATATATAAAATTTAGATTATAATCACCTGATTATATATAATTTTTAGATTAGGATTTGGTGCCCTACAAAAAAAGTGATGCGTAAGCATCACTTTTCTATTTGAAACTAAAAAAATTAGATCAATTCTTTTTTGACCAGATACTCGGCAATTTGTACCGCATTGGTAGCGGCTCCTTTGCGCAGGTTGTCGGCAACAATCCACATGTTTAAAGTGTTTGGCATTGATTCATCCCTGCGGATGCGGCCTACAAATACCTCATCTTTTTCATGGGCATCTTTAGGCATTGGGTATTTGAGGTTGGCAATATCGTCAACTACTACAATACCTTCGGTTTTTTCTAGCAAAGCTACCACGTCGGCTAGGTCAAATTCGTTTTCGAATTCGATGTTTACCGATTCAGAGTGGCCACCCATTACCGGAATACGCACGGTTGTAGCGGTTAAGCGGATGCTATCGTCGCCCATAATTTTACGGGTTTCGTTAATCATCTTCATTTCCTCTTTGGTATAGCCGTTTTCGGTAAATACGTCGATTTGCGGAATAACGTTCAAGTCGATTGGGTAGGCATAGGCCATTGGGCCATCGTGGATGCCTTTTCTCTCGTTCATCATCTGGTCAACCGCCTTTACGCCCGTACCTGTAACCGATTGATAGGTTGATACCACCACTCTTTTGATTTTGTACTTGTCGTGCAAGGGCTTTAGGGCTACTACCATTTGAATGGTAGAACAGTTCGGGTTGGCAATGATTTTATCGTCGATAGAAAGTACGTTGGCATTTACTTCCGGAACTACCAGTCTGATGGCCGGATCCATGCGCCAGGCCGACGAGTTGTCGATTACCGTAGTGCCGGCTTCCTTAAAACGCGGCGCGTGCTCTAGCGAAGTGCTTCCGCCAGCCGAAAACAAGGCGATATCCGGGCGCATGCCAATTGCAGTATCCATGCTAACGATTGGATACTGCTTACCCTTAAACGTAATTAACTTGCCAACGCTCTTTTCTGAGGCAACTGGAATTAATTCGGTTAACGGGAAGTTTCTTTCCTCCAATACTTTTAACATTACAGTGCCCACTAATCCTGTGGCACCTACTACTGCAACTTTCATTTTTTTAATTTGTTTTTAATGGTGATGAAGCAATTATGATTTGGTAATCGTTCCTTGTTGGAGCCGATAAAACCATAAGGATTTCATCTTTTTTTAATTATATTTAATTGATTTCTAATATCTACCAAATATGAGAAAAACTTTGCTCTTTTTTATGATGCTGAGTGCTAAACTTGCATTCGGCCAGGTTTTCGACGATTTCTCCGACGGAAACTTCACTTCAAACCCAGCTTGGACTGGCCAGGCCAGTGCCTTTAGGGTAAATAGTTCCAATCAGCTGCAGACGTCGCTAAGTGCTGCTGCACAAACGGTTATGCTGGCTGTCCCCAATAGGCTGGCTGCAAATGCCAGGTGGGAATTTTTTGTGCAGCTGAATTTTGATCCTTCTGCAGCCAATCAGGCCAGGATTTATTTGGTGGCCGACCAGCAGGACTTAAATGGCCCATTAAATGGCTATTTTATCCAAATTGGTGAAAATGGCAGTACCGATAGTTACGATCTGTATCGGCAGGCGGGTACAACGGTAACGAAAATCATCGATGGACCGGCCAAATCGCGGGCCGAAGTAAACAAGCTTTTAGCCAGGGTAAAAGTAACCCGTACCGACGAAGGCGAATGGGAGGTATATGCCGATATTACCGGGGGCACAAACTATAATTTGGAAGGCAAGGCTATCGATAAGGCCTTCTTGTATGGCGATTGGTTTGGGGTTTCATGCCGATACACCGCTACCCGGTCTGAGGGTTTTATTTTTGATGATTTTAAGGTAGACGAACTGGTGCCAGACGTAAGCCCGCCAACTTTGCTCAGTGCCAAAGCTTTGGACGATAAAACCATTGAAGCCGTTTTTTCGGAGCGTTTAATAGCCGGTACGGCTTTAACTGCCAGTAATTACATTATTACTAAGCTGGGTAGTCCGGCTTTGGTTAAGGCTACGGCTTTACCCAATGTTTACCAACTGGTATATGCTTCGGCTTTGCCAACAGGTAACTACACCTTGACGGTAAGCGGCGTAAAAGACCTAAAAGGAAATACAATTTCAAAGGATAATCAAGCCAATTTTATTTTTGTACAGCCATACGAATTTCAAAAGGGCGATATCCTGATCAGCGAGATTTTGGTCAATCCCAAAAAAGACGGTGTCGATTTTATCGAGATATATAATGCGAGTAACCAGCTGCTGGATTTAAAAAATCTGCAATTGGCTAATGCCGATGCAAATGGCAATCCGGCAAGTATTAAAAATGTAAGCCCTGTCTCCTTACTGATGCCTGCCAAAACGTATTGGGTGTTAACGACTAATCCGGATGCTGTTCAAGCGCAATACCAGGTCAGTTTTCCTGCACAGTTAGTGAAAATGACAAGTTTGCCTACGTTTAATAATGATAAGGGTACGGTGGTATTGTTAAGTTCATTAAAGCCGATTGACCGGCTGGCATACCGTGAAGACATGCATCTGGCCTTATTGCGTAATGCCGATGGTGTTTCGCTGGAGCGGGTTTCGTTTGCCAGACCAACCGATGAGCCAGGCAATTTCAAATCGGCAGCGGCTAGTGTGGGTTTTGCAACACCAACTTATCGCAATTCGCAGGAGGAAGACAGCCAACTGCTTGCTAACCGTGTAACCCTAGGCAGCAAAACATTCTCGCCTGATGGGGATGGTTTTGAAGACCAGTTGCAAATTGATTATCGCTTTGTGAACAACGGGCAATTGGCTAGCGTCAATATTTATTCAGACAAAGGCATTTTAGTTCGGAAATTGCAAAGAAACACCAGTATTGCCACTTCGGGAAGCTTTGCCTGGGATGGCACGGACGACAATGGGCAACGCAGCAAGGTGGGTATTTATGTGGTACAATTTGATACCTTTGCACTAAACGGCAAGCGTGAGCACTTTAGACAGGCCTGCGTATTGGCTGCCAAGCTCAATTAACGTAAAGCTTTGGTGCCAAAACCATCATGAGTTGGTTAAATTGACGTTATTTTAAACAATAGCGCTGATCTGTTGTTGTTTTTTAAAACAGTTGTTATGAAATACGAAAAATTAATTTCAAGGCTTTTTGCCGAAAAATCAAATTATAATGCCCAAGTGGCGGTTGCCTTAATTGCGGGTTTGGCTGCGGGTGCAGTGCTTGGTATCTTGTTTGCCCCAGCCAGTGGCGAAGAATCGCGTAAGCGTATTGCTGATGGAGCCAAAAATCTGGGTAACGGTATGCGCGACGGTTATGATAACCTTAAACGTCGCATTGTTGGCGAAGAACATGAGGAACTGGCGGCAGAAACGGCGGTCCCGCATTTGGTTGGAGAACCATCGCCGAAAAAACGCAGATCGGCTATTAAAGATCTGGTTGCAGAGGCTCAGCAAAACGCAGAACAGGCTTAGGTTTTGCCCAAATCGAAAGCCCGGCTTATGCTTAAAATAATTAAGTAGGCCGGGCTTTTATATGGTTAAGCGAATGCTTCTACAATAGATTGGCTTTTAGGTATTCGCAACTGGTTTTTATGGAAGCCAGTTCGTTAGGCTGATAATTGGTTTCATGCTCTACAAAGAAATGTTTGGCACCCGATTGTTTAGCCTGGGCAAAAATAGCCTTAAAATCGATGGCGCCTTTGCCTACCTCCGTATTGAGGCCATGATTGGTTTTATCCATGTCTTTAACATGCCACATGGTAAAGCGTTTTGGGTGGGCGGCAAATAGCTTCAGCGGATCGTTGCCCGATCTCACTACCCAATACAGATCCATTTCAAAATCGACCAATTTTTTGTCGGTTTCATTTAACATCACTTCATAGCCGGTGGTTTCGCCAAATTTCTTGAATTCGAAATCGTGGTTATGGTAGGCTAATTTTAATCCAGCAGCTTTGCACAAGGATCCTGCTTCGTTTAGTCTAGCTGCTACTTTCTTAAATCCGTCTAAATCTTTTCGCAGGTGGTCGCCCAGGTAAGGAATGGTGATGTATTCAGACCCCAATATGTTGGCGGCTTCAATGTAGGTTTTAAGCACGTCACTGTTTCCGGTACCGATAAAGCCATCCATGTCGTAATGGCCACTTGGTGCCCTCAGGCCATGCTGTTTCAGCAAATCGCCAAAAGCTTTGGGGTCGAGCCCCCAAAATTTGTCTCTTTTCGAGTAGCCATAGGTTTCCACCTCGCCATAGCCTGCTTCGGCCACGGCTTTGATAACGCCTTTAACATCTTTGGGCAATAAGTCTCTGAGTGAGTAAAGTTGTAGTCCAGCCACTTTTTTCGGCTTGGCAAAAGCCAAGGCGGGCAAGGAAGGCAATAAGGCAGCGCCTGCTACGAACAGGCCGGTTTGTTTAATAAAGGATCTTCTAGAATTCATATCAGGATGGTATCGATTTTAACTTTGGGCTTCGGTTATGTCTTTGGTCTTGTCGTTAAAAAGAATGGTAAATAACAAGAACACTACAAAAGCTATTCCAGCAGGGATAATCCAGATCATTTTCCAGTCAAAGCTTCCATCGGCCATAGCATAGTTGTCTTTAATTAAGCCCGCTATTTCAAATCCAATCAACATTCCTATGCCATAAGTGGCCAAGGTAATTAATCCTTGAGCTGAGCTTTTGAATTTTTCACCTGCTTTAGAGTTAGTATAAATCTGTCCTGAAACGAAGAAAAAATCGTAACAGATACCATGAAGTGCAATACCTAAAATCAGCATGAAACTTAACTCACCTGCATTGCCATAAGCAAATAAAGCATACCGGATGGCCCAAGCTATCATACCCACTAAAATGGTTTTCTTAAAGCCAAAACGTTTAAAGAAAATAGGGATAAATAATAAAAATATCACTTCAGAGGCCTGGCCAATGGTCATTTTTCCTGTCGGATTATCTACACCAATCGTAGAAAGAAAGAGATTGGCATTTTGATAATAGAAAGCCAATGGAATACAGATCAGGATAGATGAAATGAAAAAAATCAGAAAGTTCTTATCTCTTAGCAGTTTCAAAGCATCAAAACCTAATAGTTCTGAAATCTTTACTTTTTCTGATTTAGCTATTTTAGGTGGTGTTTTTGGTAATAGAAAGCTGAATAGTCCCAAAACGAGGGAAGCTATGCCTGCCATTAAAAAAGTGTTTTTCAAAAAGCCTGATGCAGTACCCTCTTTTGAATCCCAATGGAAGTAATAACTGATCAATAAGCCGGCTGCTATCCATCCTAGCGTTCCCCAAATACGAATGGTAGAGAACTCTTTTTCAGGGTCTTTCATTTGGTTAAACGAAACTGAGTTTACTAAGGCTAAGGTAGGCATATAGAGCACCATATATACAAACACATAAGGATAGAATACACTGATGTCTGTAGCTTTGTACATTTGGTACATTAAAATAGCTCCAATAATGTGCAACACTCCTAGAATCTTTTCTGCATTAAAATAACGGTCAGCAATTAAGCCTATAATAAAAGGTGCAATAATGGCTCCCCATGATTGAGTTGAGAAAACCGATGCTGTTTGCGAGCCTGTAGCAGTTAAATTAGCTGCTAAAAAGGTTCCTAAGGATACAAACCATGCGCCCCAGATAAAAAATTCCAGGAACATCATGAAAGATAGTTTAAATCTCGTTGTCGTATTCATTTGGTTTAGTTTGGTTAGTTTAGGGTAGTGGGGGAAGGCAAGTGCTGGGAGGTTTGATTTGTCCTCAAACCTCCCAATTTAAGCCTGTTTTTAAAGTTCTTTAATCATGATATTTCTGTACCATACTTCGTCGCCATGGTCTTGCAAAGCGATTTTACCGGTTTTGAAAGTGCCGAAGCCCTCCCATTTGGCAAATTTGCTACCCGCAATCAGCGATTTCCAGTTGTCGTCCCAAAGCGTGGTGTTCACTACGGTTACGCCGTTCAGCTTGAAGGTTAATTTGCCCTTATTGCTGATGATTTCGGCTTTGTTCCATTCGCCAACCGGTTTTACAGGTTCCGACGAACTTTTGACTAGGTCGTACAAATCGCCGGCACGGTGCTTGGTGATTTTTCCATCTGGATGCCCGTCGTTATCCAATACCTGCATTTCTGGGCCTGTGCTGTAAGTTTGGCCATATTTTGGCAATTCTTCATGCACATAAAAAATAATGCCGCTGTTTGATTTCGGGGCTACCTTCCACTCGAGGCTCAAATGGAAATTGGAATATTCCTTATCGGTTACAATATCGCCGCCATCGTTGTTCTTGGCCTTCGGATTAAAGTGGAGCACGCCGTCTTCGGCTTTCCAGCCTTGGCCAACCGTAGTTTTGCCATAAGTATGCCAACCGGTAGTAGTTTTGCCATCGAATAACCATTTAAAGCCTTTAGGCAATTTGGCGGTTTGCGCAGCGGCGCCGTAGCCCATGGCCAGTAGCAATGCCGCTGATAATAGGTATTTGTTCATCTGTTAGGATATTTTTAGTGTTAACGTTTTAGAAATTAATTAAGCGCCCAAAGTCCAGCCTTTGCGATATTCTCTTTTTACGAATTGGTTCACATCGTCAAAATTGGTCACCTTCATTTGGTCGTTATCCCAAAGCAATTTGGTATACCTGCCTGGGTAAATGATTTTTCCGTCGGCATTTTTCTTTTGGATATCGGCGCCACGGATGGCCAGGTTGGCCATGAGCAAGGCTTCAGTTAGCGGGCCGGCAATTTCGAACGGCGAGCTCAGTTCGTTTTTGCCGTAGCCGGCGATAGCCGCTTCTACCCACTGGGCATAGTGGCCGTTGGCCTGGTTAGGTACGCGGGCAAATTTTGGACGCACTTTGATATCGGCGTTTTTTGATAGAGGCAACAAGCGGGGGTTGGCACTGTAGGTGCTGGCCATCATTTTGCCTTTGGTGCCGATAAACAAGGTGCCGTTGCCACCATCGCCAAAGGTTTCGTTGGCCTGCAGTTCTTCCGGCCTTTCCGGCTGAATACCGCCATCCATCCAATGTACGGTTACATCGCCTTTGGTTTTGTTGGTTTTTGGAAATTTAAGGGTAACATGGCTCGATGGCGGGCAGCTTTCGGGGAAATAGCCTCGCTGAAACTCATCTACGTAAACAGAACCTACGCTGGCTTGTACTTCGGTAGCGTATTTCAGGTTCAATACGCTAAATGGTGCTTCTAACAGGTGGCAGCCCATATCGCCTAAGGCACCGGTGCCATAATCCCACCAGCCACGCCAGTTAAAAGGCACCAATTTGTTTACATAATCCTTATAGGGAGCGGTGCCTAGCCATAAATCCCAGTCGAGCTCTTTCGGGACCTCGGCTTTATTGGCAGACCAGGCAATACCCTGTGGCCAAACCGGTCTGTCGGTCCAGGCGTAAACGGTATGTACGTCGCCAATGAGGCCGGCATCGTACCATTCCTTCATTTGACGCGGTCCATCGTTTGAGGCACCTTGGTTACCCATTTGGGTTACTACTTTATACTTTTTGGCGGCTTCGGTTAAGGCGCGTGCTTCGTAAATATCGTGAGTAAGGGGTTTTTGCACATAAACGTGCTTGCCCAACTGCATGGCGGCCAAGGTTTGTATGGCGTGGTTGTGGTCGGGGGTTGATACCGAAACCGCATCGAAGTTTTTATGTTCTTTTTCATACATTTCGCGCCAATCGCGGTAGTACTTTGCTTTTGGAAAGTCTTTAACGCTTTTGGCTGCCCGGCGATCATCCACATCGCAAAGGAAGGCGATATCGGCCTTGCCACTGGCGGCGAATGCCGCAATGTCGCTTTGTCCCTTGCCACCTACACCCACACCGGCAACCAACAGCCTATCGCTTGGTGCCAAAAAGCCCTTGCCGCCCAAAACGTGGCGTGGCACAATCATAAAAGCGGCCGTAGCAATGGCTCCAGCCTTAATAAAATTACGTCTACTCTGTGATTCCGCTTCTTGTTTTCCCTTTTCCATTAGTTTAGTTTTTTAAGGTTTGATTATTTCTTGAGCGATAAGATGTATTTTACCATCAGCTGTGCATCGTCGTTGCTGATTTTAGGATGCGGTGTCATCGGAACAGCGCCCCAAGTACCTTTGCTTCCCTTGATGATTTTTCCGGCCAATGCGGTTACTGTTTCTGGTGTATTTGGGTATTTGGCTGCGATTTCCTGGTAAGCCGGCCCGATCAGTTTATCTTCTTTGTGATGGCAACCGATACAATCTGATTTAACGATCAATAATTCGCCTGGATCCATAGCCGGCTTGGCTGCTGCAGGCGCTGGGGTTTCGGTATTGGCCGTTGATGATTCGTCCGAACTTGAACCGCCGCAAGCTGTGAGAAATAGGGCGATTCCGCTTAAAAATAGGAGTGTTTTTTTCATTTGTGTAGGGTATTGTTGTTTAAATGCCTAATATTTTTTGGTTAAAGCCGGTATCGCCACCCGAGGCCGCAAAATCGTCGAATGCCTTGGTGGTTACCGGAATGATCTGTTTTTTAATGAATTCGGCTCCTTCACGGGCACCGGTTTCAGAATCCTTGATGCAGCATTCCCATTCCATAACGGCCCAGCCTTTAAAGTCGTATTGTGCCAATTTGCTAAAAATACGTCTAAAATCGACCTGGCCATCGCCTGGCGAACGGTAGCGGCCTGCCCGGTTGGCCCAGCTTTGATAGCCTCCAAAAGTGCCTTGTTTGCCTGTAGGATTAAATTCGGCATCTTTAACGTGGAATGCCTTAATGCGTTCGTGGTAAAAATCGATGTATTGGATATAGTCTAACTGCTGCAATACAAAATGCGAGGGATCGTACAGCAAGCAGGCCCTTGGGTGCTGGTTTACCTTGTCTAAAAACATTTCATAGGTTTCGCCATCAAAAAGGTCTTCGCCTGGATGTATTTCGTAGCAAACGTCTACGCCACACTGGTCAAATTCGTTGAGGATAGGCAACCAGCGCTTGGCCAATTCCTTAAAGCCATCTTCTACCAAGCCTTCGGGGCGTTGCGGCCAAGGGTGGAAAGTATGCCAAAGCAGGGAGCCGCTAAAGGTAGCGTGCGCATTTAAGCCCAGGTTTTGCGAAGCCTTAGCGGCATATTTCATTTGTTGTACAGCCCATTCGGTTCTGGCTTTCGGATTGTTTCTTACTTCTGGTGCGGCGAAGGCATCAAACAACTGGTCGTAGGCTGGATTTACAGCCACCAATTGGCCCTGCAAATGCGTAGACAGCTCGGTAATGGCCAAGCCGTAAGAAGCCACTTTGGCCTTCAATTCGTCGGCATAGGTTTTGCTTTCGGCTGCTAGTTTTAAATCGATGAAGCGTGGGTCGAGTGTAGGAATTTGGATGCCTTTAAAGCCCAAGCTGGCCGCCCATTGGCAAATGCCATCGAGCGAGTTGAAAGGTGCTTCGTCTCCAATAAACTGGGCTAAAAATATGGCTGGTCCTTGTATCGTTGTCATTTTGTTCTAAATTTTAAAATCGTACCATTTTTGGTCTGATTTACTCGAGGCTACTACATTTTCTATGAAGGCCATTCCCCTTACGCCATCGTTGACGTCTGGGAAATCAAGCATAAAAGGGCTTGGGGTTTTGCCATCCAGCCTGGCTGCTAAAGTCAGCGCAAAATTCTTATAGATATTGGCAAAAGCCTCAAGGTAGCCTTCAGGGTGTCCGGATGGGGTTCTGGTGTTGAATTTGGCAATTTCGCTTACATAGGCATTGCCAGTGCGGTAAACCTGCATGGGCTGATCGAGCCATTTCACGATTAAGTTATTAGGCTCCATTTGGTGCCATTCCATGCCGCCTTTTTCGCCATAGATTTTAATTTTTAAGGCGTTTTCTTCGCCGGCAGCAATTTGCGAAGCCATTAAAGTGCCATTGGCGCCATTGTTAAACCTGAGGAGCACGTTGCCATCGTCGTCGAGCGCGCGACCATTTACAACAATGTGGAGGTCGGCACAGATCTTGGTGATTTGCAGGCCTGAAATATACTCGGCCAAGTGCGCGGCGTGTGTGCCCACATCGGCCATGCAGCCACTGATACCGCTTTTAGCAGGATCGGCGCGCCAGGCTGCTTGCTTGTTGTCGCTGGTGGCAGGTTGGCTTAGCCAGCCTTGTGGATATTCTACGCATACTTTTCTGATGGTGCCCAACGCGCCATTTTTGATCATCTCTTTGGCTTGTTTTACCATTGGATAACCTGAGTAGGTATGCGTTAGGCAAACAAAAAGTCCGGTTTCATCGGCTTTCTGCTTCAGTGCTTTGGCTTCGGCCAGGGTTAAGGTAATAGGTTTGTCTATCACCACATGAAATCCATTTTCGAGCGCCAGCATAGCGGGTTCAAAATGCAGGTTGTTTGGGGTAACGATGCTTACAAAATGCATGCGCTCGTTTTCGGGCAGCTGCTTTTCTTGGGCAATCATCTGCTGATAGCTTTCGTAAATCCTACTGGCAGGCAACATTAAATCTCTGCCAGATTCTAAAGCTACCTTGGGATCGGAGCTTAATGCTGCACAACTGAGTTCTATCAATCCATCTAATTGGGCCGACATGCGGTGAACTGCGCCAATAAAGGCTTTGCGTCCGCCACCAATCATGCCCATTCGTATCTTGCTTTGCATAGTATTTTGGGGTGTAGGGTTTAAGGCCAAAGGCGTAGGGCTGGTTTAGCCTTACACCTTTAACCTTTTTGCCTTCTACCTTTATTGATTAAATGTTTCCTTTCTTTAATTCGCTTACTGCGTAATCGGCCGCTCTGGCGGTTAAGGCCATAAAAGTTAGCGATGGATTTTGGCAGGCAATAGAAGGCATGCATGAACCATCGGTGACAAATACATTTTTTACCTCGTGCATTTGGTTCCATTTGTTCAGAACCGAGGTTTTAGGGTCTTTGCCCATGCGCGCGGTTCCCATTTCGTGGATGGCCATGCCCGGTACAGAGCCATTATCGTAGGTTTTTACGTCCTTAATGCCTGCATCTTCCAGCATTTCGGCGGCATCGTTCATCATGTCTTGACGCATTTTGTATTCGTTGTCGCCAAACTCGCAATCGATAGCTAATACGTGCTGGCCCCATTTGTCTTTTTTGGTTTTGTCGATATACACCCGGTTTTCGTGGCGCGGTAGCGATTCGCCGAAACCGCCCAAGCCCATGCTCCAAATGCCTGGTGTAGAAATCAAGTCTTTGAAATCGCCACCAAAAGCCAATTCGGCAATGTCTTTGTGCCAGCCCGAACGGCCTGCACCGCCTTGGTAGCCGAAGCCACGGAGGTAATCGCGTTTATCGTTGCCGATGTTTCTGTAGCGAGGAATATAGATGCCGTTTGCTCTCTTGCCGTAAGTATATTTATCGTCGAAACCTTCGGCGGTACCCGAGGCGCCGCAACGGAAATGGTGATCCATTAAATTATGGCCCAATTCGCCACTGGCGTTGCCCAAACCATTTGGGTGTTCGGCAGAAGTAGAATTGAGCAGCAAGAAAGTGGTGCCCAAAGTAGAACCATTTACGAAAACGATCTTGGCGAAATACTCATGATGTTCCATGGTTTCCGAATCGATTACACGCACGCCTTTCGCTTTTTGGGTCTCTTTATCGTAAATGATTTCGTTTACCAAAGAAAAAGGGCGTAGGGTTAGGTTTCCGGTTGCTACAGCTGCTGGCAGGGTAGAAGATTGGGTACTGAAATAAGCACCAAACGGACAGCCACGGCTACACAAGTTGCGGTATTGGCAACTGCCACGGCCCCCATGCTCTACGGTGAGGTTTGCCGTACGACCAATAGTCATGATACGGGCTTTGTTGTATTTTTTTTCGATGCGCTCTTTTACAGATTTTTCTACGCAGTTCATCTGCATCGGAGGCAGAAAATGTCCGTCGGGAAAGTGGGGATAGTTTTCGACCTGGCCACTGATGCCTGCAAATTTCTCTACATAATCGTACCAAGGGGCGATATCCTTGTAGCGGATCGGCCAATCAACGCCATGTCCGTCTTTGGCATTTTCTTCAAAGTTCAGGTCGCTTAAACGGTAGCTTTGGCGTCCCCACATCAGCGATTTGCCCCCTACATGGAAACCACGGTACCAATCGAAGCGTTTGACCTCGGTGTAAGGGCACTCCAAATCGTTTACCCAAAAGCTTTCGTTATACTCTTGATAAGGATAGTCGCGTTTTTGTACCGGATGCGTCTTTTTCTGCTCTTCGGTTAGTCGACCGCGGTGTTCAAATTCCCATGGCTTTTTCATGGCCGTGGTATAATCCTTAATATGTTCAATGTTTCTGCCCCTTTCGAGCATCAATACTTTTAAACCTTTTTCGGTTAGCTCTTTTGCTGCCCAACCTCCGCTAATACCCGAGCCTACTACAATGGCATCGTAAGTGTTTTGTGCGGTAGCTTTTGTATTTAAGTTCATTTGTCTGTTGTTTTGTTTTCAGTGGTTTTTCAGTTCTTTCGGCTTGCCTGTTATGCAATGGGCAATGCCTCAATTGGTTCAGAACTTTTGGTAGATTAAGTTTATGCCCAAACCCTTTGGCCCGGTTTAAGGTCTACGCAACCATCATAGCGGCCTGGGATTTGTACGTATTCATAGGCTTGTGTTGCGCCAACCTCTGATGTAAAGAAGCCCAGCATGGTCAGGTCTCTGGCAATGGCAAAGAAGTAAGATTTGCCAGGAGGCTTTTCTTTAACCGTCATTGGATTGCCTTGTTTGTCTGTAGCCTTTGATTGCTCATCCAGTTTTTTCTGTTTTTCGCCATCTTCTTTCTGCTCAGCTACTGTTTCGTCGCGAAGCTTGGTTACCAATTGTTCGCGCTCTTTGACCGATATGGCAAGGAAAGATTTGCCGAACTCTTTTTTCGAACGGTCTTCTAAACCTTCGAGGCCCTTTACAAAAGTTTTTTGCGCTTCGTCGGGATAACATTCTTTCACCATCATGATAATGAAAGGTCCTACATTGGCGGCTTTGGCGCCCGGTGATTTTGGGGTGGTTGGAATAATGATGTCGGCCAGCTCTGTAACAAGTTTTTCTTGGTCGGCAGTGAACAAGTGCGCACTGTCTTTACCCGGCTCATTGCAGCTGTCGAACAAGGTTGCCAAGGTAGTTGCCGATAGGGCTCCACCAATTAAGAAGGCAACACTTTTTACGGCTTCTCTTCTGTCCATAAGTATTTGGTTAAAGGTTTCTGTGATTTAAATTACTGATTATATGTTAACTCAACGAACGTCAGACTTTATTTAGAATGATTATAGATTATATATTGTATTAAATACACTTAGACCCAGCGCTAGAACCCATATGGGCATTGTAAAAATTAATTTACAAGCAAATAAAATACCTTAAAAAATCAGGACATTGCCCATGTGGCAAAAATGGTTTTGCTTTGTGCTAAAAGCCGATAAACATTTTTATGGCACATAACTTTAAACAATTGCCAAGGTTTGCGGCAATTTTTTACCTTTGCTACCCATACCTATTTTAAAAATGAACGAAAAAATATTAGTCCTAGGTTCTAACGGACAGATCGGAACCGAATTGGTTACTGCCTTGCGCAAGGCGTATGGAAACGACAATGTGGTAGCCTGCGATATCAGAAGGCCGGATTATGAATTGAAAAATGCCGGGCCGTTTGAATTTGTAAACGTTTTGGACAAGGAAATCCTGAAAGAGATTTTCGAAAAATATAAACCGAAACAGGTTTATTTGCTGGCAGCTTTGTTGTCGGCCACAGGCGAGCAAAACCCAAAATTGGCATGGGACCTGAATATGAATGGTTTACTCAATGTGCTTGATTTGGCTTTGGTGTATAAGACCGCCAAAGTTTATTGGCCAAGCTCTATTGCTGTTTTCGGGCCGAATTCGCCAAAAGACCAAACCCCTCAATATTGTACCATGGATCCGAACACGGTTTATGGAATCAGCAAATTGGCGGGCGAGCGCTGGTGCGAGTATTATTATCAAAAATATAACCTGGATGTAAGAAGCATCCGCTATCCGGGATTGATCAGTTGGAAAGCTGCACCTGGTGGTGGTACTACCGATTATGCGGTTCATATTTTCCACGAAGCCCTGAAAAAAGGAAGCTATTCGTCGTTTTTATCGGCCACTACCGAATTGCCGATGATGTACATGGACGATGCCATTCGTGGCACCATCGAATTGATGGATGCACCAGCCGAAAATATCGGCATCAGGTCTAGTTACAATTTCGCGGGTATCAGCTTTACCCCAGAGGTATTGGCCGCAGAAATCCGTAAGCATATCCCTGATTTTAAGCTGTCTTACACCGAAAACGATCCGCGCCAGGCCATTGCCGATAGCTGGCCAAGATCGATAGACGACAGTTATGCACAAAAAGAATGGTTGTGGAAGCCGGAATTTGACCTGGCCAAAATGACCAGCGAAATGTTAATCAATTTAAAAAAATAATCAAGATATAGGTGGAGGGGCTAAAGGCTGAAGTTTTCCTTTCTTACCTCTCTTATCTCCGTACTCAATACTAAAAAAATGGGAAGAGCATTCGAATTTAGAAAAGAAAGAAAATTTAAGCGTTGGGCCAAAATGGCGGTTCAGTTTACGCGTATTGGCAAAGATATCGTCATTGCGGTAAAAGAAGGTGGTCCGCACCCAGAAACCAACTCGCGCCTGCGTACGGCCATTCAAAATGCCAAGGCGGTAAATATGCCCAAAGACAGGGTAGATGCGGCCATTAAGCGTGCTTCTGATAAATCGATGGCCAACTATGAGGAGATTGTTTACGAAGGCTATGCGCCGCATGGCGTTGCCGTACTGATCGAAACGGCTACCGATAACACGAACAGAACCGTGGCCAATGTGCGCAGCTATTTCAATAAAACCGATGGCTCTCTGGGCAAAACTGGATCTTTGGATTTTGTGTTCAGCCGTAAATCGATCTTCAGGTTTGTGCCTACCGACGGCCTGGATTTGGAAGAACTGGAATTCGAATTGATCGACGCTGGTTTGGAAGAATTGTATGTGGAGGCCGATGAAGAAGGAAACGATATTGTAGTGGCGCAAGGCGCTTTTGAAAGCTTTGGTTCTTTGCAGAAAGCTTTGGAAGAAAAAGGCATCGAACTGAAAAGCTCTAAATTGGAGCGTATCGCGCTTTCGCACCATCCTGTTTCTGAAGAGCAGGCTGCCGATGTGATGAAGCTGATCGATAAGCTGGAGGAAGACGACGACGTACAGGCCGTTTACCACAACATGGCCGAGTAGTTGCAAACTCATGAATAAAAAAGCCCCGATTTATTGTCGGGGCTTTTGTTTTTAATTGTACCTTATCTGGCACTGAACCGATTTGGTGATGCTATTTATGCTGGCTTAAAAGCCATGGCAACAATTCGGGTTCGGCAAAAGCACTATCCCAGCTGTTATGGTTGGCCTTGAGGTAAATGGTAAATTTGGGTTCGTGCCCCAGCTTTTTAAGCTCTCGGTAAATGCCGTAAGAAAACTGTGGCGAAACTACATCGTCCAAGCCACCATGAAAAATCCAAAGCGGTACATGTTGGTATTTCTTTGCGTTGGCCACGTTATCGCCACCACAAATGGCAAAGGCCGCTGCAAAGGTTGAAGGCCTGCGCCTCAAGACCTCAAAAGTACCCATGCCTCCCATCGATAGGCCACCTACATAGATTTTGTTTTTGTCGGCAAAGGGTTGTTTAACCATTTTATCGGTTAGCTGCAGCAAAAGCGACATCGATTGGGTAGGCTCCCCGCCTTTCACAAAAGTGAAAAAACGTTTGGTGTTAACGGCTTCGATCTCTACATTGGCCCAATAGCTTTGCTCGGCGCACTGCGGAAAAATAACCACCGCTTCAAATTTTTTCCTGAAATCATCAGCTAAAAACATCTGGGCACCATGGGTTAGTTGTTTTTCATTGTCATTGCCGCTTTCGCCACGTCCGTGCAAAAAGAATACGATTGGGTATTTCTTTGCAGGGTCAAAATGCTCGGGATATAAAATCCTGTATTTTAAAGTATCTGCCCCCTGAACCAGGATTTCCTTCTTGAATTGAGAAAAATCTTGCGCTTTTGCTTGAACAAGTGCTAGAGCAAAACACCATAAGGCGATTAGTTTTTTCATCGGATTTATTTTACCAGTTTGAAATCTGCTGTTTTCACGTCTCTTACATTTGGTCCAATAAATGCCTTGAAATCGCCGGCTTCGGCAACATACTTCAGCTCACTATTGTAAAACTTCAAGGCTTCTTCGTCGATGTTAAAGCTTACGGTTTTGCTTTCGCCGGGTTGCAGGCTTATTTTTTGGAAACCTTTCAATAGTTTTACGGGTCTGGTGCTGCTGCCTACCATATCGCGGATGTAAAGTTGTACTACTTCTTCACCTGCATATTTGCCAGTATTGCTCACGGTAATGCTGGCGGTTATTTTTTGGCCAGGTTTGAGGGTGTTGGTGTTCAATTTCAAATCGCCATAGGCAAAAGTGGTGTAGCTTAAGCCAAAACCGAAAGGATAGAGTGGGTCGTTGCTGACGTCTAAATAGTTAGAACGGAATTTTTGGAACCACTTGCCATCTTCTAACGGACGTCCAGTATTTTTGTGGGCATAGTACAATGGCAGCTGACCTACGTTTTGCGGAAAGGTTACCGGGAGCTTGCCCGATGGGTTTACATTGCCAAACAATACATCGGCAATGCCATTTCCTGCCTGAATACCTCCAAACCAAACGTTTAAGATGGCCGGTACGTTCTCATTTTCCCATACCAGGGTCATTGGCCTACCGGCAAAGAGCACCAAAACTACCGGTTTTCCGGTTTTAACCAAAGCTTTCAATAATCTTTGTTGTACAGCTGGAATGCCCAAATCGGTGCGACTAGAGCTTTCGCCACTCATTTCCGATGATTCGCCTAAAGCCGCTACGACAACATCGGCTTTTTTTGCGTTTTCAACAGCTTCCTTAATCAGTTCTTCTTCGCTGCGGTTGTCTCTAGGAATTTCTCTGCCAAACATGGTCGAATGGGCCTGCAAAGTCGCATCGGCGGTGAGGTTAGCGCCTAGGCTATGCAAAATCTTTACCTCGCTGCCGGCCACGTTTTTAATGCCTTCCAGCAGGGAAGGAACGATGGCCATATCGGCATTTACACTCCAGGTACCGGGCATGTTGGCTTTGCTATTGGCCAAAGGCCCCACCAAGGCAATGGTGCCCGATTTCTTAAGTGGCAATACCTGGTTCTGGTTTTTGAGCAAGACAAAGGTCTTGGCAGCGGTTTCTCTGGCAAACTGGATGTTGGCCGGAGTAAGGATTTCGTTTTTGGCTCTTTCTTCGCTGCAGTATTTAAACGGATCGTCGAATAAGCCCAGTTTGTATTTGGCTTCTAAAATCAAGCGGCAAGCCCTGTCGATTTCGGCTTGTGTTACTTTGCCGTCCTGGAGCGATTTTTTAAGCGTGGTTAAGAAGCCTTCGCTCACCATGTCCATATCGTTGCCTGCTTTTAGGGATAATGCCGAAACGGTCTTCAAGTCGCCCAAGCCATGGTCGATGAGTTCGCTTACGCCGGTATAGTCTGATACTACAAAGCCTTTAAAGGCCCATTGCTTGCGTAAAAGATCGGTAAGCAGCCATTTGTTGGCAGTGGCTGGTACGCCATTGATATCGTTGAATGACACCATGATGCTGCCCGCGCCGGCATCTAAAGCGGCTTTGTAGGGCGGCAGGTAATCGTTGTACATGCGGTCTAGGCTCATGTCGGTGGTATTGTAGTCTCTGCCACCCTCTGCGGCGCCGTACAAGGCAAAATGTTTAACGCAGGCCATGATGGTGTTTACCTTGGTTAGGTCGTCGCCTTGGTAACCCTTAACCATTACCTTGGCAATTTCGGAACCTAAAAAGGTATCTTCTCCGCTGCCTTCGGCAATCCTGCCCCAGCGTGCATCACGAGCGATATCAACCATCGGCGAGAAGGTCCAGTTCAGGCCGTCGGCACTTGCTTCGGTAGCCGCTATGCGGGCTGTTTTCTGGATCAGTGGCATATCCCAGCTGGCCGCCAAGGCCAAAGGGATAGGGAAGGTGGTTTTATAACCGTGTATGACGTCCTGTCCGAAAATCAAAGGGATTTTCAAACGGCTCTTCATCGCTATTTCTTGGGCTTTTCTGATTTTTTGTGGGGTAGTTAAGCTAAAAATCCCTCCTACGTTTCCCTTGGCTATCTTCGATTCTACATCGGTGCTTACGGCCGAGCCAGTAGTGGCCTCGCCACCGGTAACGAGGTTAAGCTGACCAATCTTTTCGTCGATCGTCATTTTGGTCATCAGGTTTTTGATGAAGGAATCCATTTTTGCTTGCTGCGGATTGGTTGTTTTTTTGACCTGTGCCGAGCTGGCCAATGCAAAAAGGGCCAATAAAGTAAATAGGAAAGGTGTTTTTTTCATTATGTGTGTATTCATGTTATTCAACTTTTTTAATGGGTGTTTTGGCTGAAACACCGTTTTCGTTTATGGCTTCTATCGTGAAATAGTAGGTTTTCTGGCTGTCCATAGCCTTGAACCAGTATTCGTTAAAATCGTGGATCATGATGCAATTGTACAGCTTGTCGGGCGCGGTGCCGTAGTAAAGGTTGTAAGCAAATGCATTATCTACCGGTTGCCATTTGATGTAGGCGCTGCGTTTGTCTTTTTCGGTACGCAAAACAATCAGGTTTTTAACCGCTTCGGGTTTTTCGCCATTGCCGTTGCCAAATACCCTCAATCCGCTAATGGCAAATTTGCCGGTTGGCATATGGATGTTCACCATTTTGATGAAACGGGCTTGTACGGGTTTGCTGAGTTCGATGTAATCATGGGGTACATCGGTTTTGTTCTGGCTCTTGTCGGACAAAGTGCTCCATTTTTTGCCATCGAGCGAATACAGCAATTTGTACTGGTGGTAAATATTGGTCTGCTTGCCCATAAACTCGGCGTCTTGATCGGCATAATTGATTTGGATGGCATTAACGGTTGAAACGTTGCCCAAATCTGTCTGGATCCATTCGCCGTTGTTGGCCGTTTTGGCGCTCCAATAGGTTTTGATGTTTTCGTCAACGGCGTTGTTGGCATTAAAGCCTGCCAAGGTAGACGAAACGGTTACTGGTTTTTTATAGTTGACGAGCATCCAACCCGGACCAGCGGGGCCATCAGGTTTTCTGGCGGCAGGCAGGTAAAGCGGATAATCGCCAAAGGCGGTATTGCACCACATCACATCGTCTTTGTCAAAACCACTTGGCCAAATACCAATGCGCCTTTCCCAAGTATTTTTTACGCAGATGATCGAAGTAGAAACATGCCAATAGTTTTGTTGGTTATCCTGAAAAGTGGCGCCATGGCCAGCACCTCTCGAAAAGCCACCTGGCTTAAAGCTCAGGGGGTCGGATTGCGGCGTGGTTTGGGCGCCATCAAAAAGTGGTTTGTTGCCTACTACCACGCCGTCGGCATAACCGCTAAACTCGGTTCCCGGCGCGCCGTATTGGAAATAGTATTTGCCGTTGTGCTTGGTCATCCAGGCACCCTCAATAAAAGGGTCGAGAAAAGTATTGTCCATGTGCTCGCCAAAGCGCTGCCAGCCAAAGCGCCAATCTTGCAACAAGTACATGGGCGTACGTGTGCCTATGGGTTTGAAGGTTTTGCGGTCGAGCTCTACACCATATACCGGAAAGGTATTGCTGCTGCCGTTGTACATGTAAAAACGGCCATCGTCGTCGGTGAAAAAGGCCGGGTCCCAGCCCCCAATTTCCAGCGAATCGACTAGTGGAAACCATTTGTTGTTTTTGGGGTCGGTGCTTCCCCAAAGGGTAAAGTTTTTGGTATAGGTACTGCCAAAAACCACCATGGTATCGCCAACCACGCCCACGCCTGGTGCGCAAAGCTCATCAAGGGTCTTGTTCCAGGGGCGTAAAAATTTTCTTTCGTTAAACTTCCAGTTGAGCATATCGCTGCTGTGCCAATAACCCCATTGGTTAGTGCTGAACAGGTAGTAGTCGCCTTTGTAGTTTACAATAACAGGATCGGCGGTGGCGCGATGCTTGCCCCATTCTACAAAGCTCGGAAAAGGCGTATAGCCATAATCGAGGTTAATAGGGTTACAGTAGGTCTGTTGCTGTGCAAAGCCCGTCGATACACTGAAAAGAACAAACAATAGGCCTAAGACTTTCTTCATTCTATTTTTTGATTGCAGGGCTTTCAAAGCCTAGTTTGATTAATCCTTTTTGTACATCTTCGTTTTGCATGAACAATTTCCAAAGCAGACCCGAACGGTGGTTTTCGATCATCACCACCATTGGCCCCTGGTCTATGCCCAAATATCTTTTCGGATACCAGTTGTCGGTTTCTGAAAAGGCATCGTAAAAGCCGTATTTGCCCCAAACCTTGTCACCCAGGTTTTCGTACAGATGCCTGATGACCTTCATCGATTCTTTTGGGGTGTAAGGCAGGGATGAAATGGCTGCCGTAGGGGAGATGACGCCAAAATCCTCTTGGATGCTGTGTGCGGCATAACCTTTAACCGAATAGCTGGCGGTTAAGCCCCAGTTGTTGGGGCCATAGCCTTTAAAGCCTTTTGGATTGGCCACGCAATAATCGTGGATGGCCAAAGTTTGGTTTACGTTATTCTCCCAATAGTTGGCGTAACGGTCTTTTAAGCCTTTCGGATTTAAGCCCAAGTAAGAATAATGTGCCCAAAACAAAGGCCCAACAGTATTTTTTGGGGTTTGGTAGGATAAGGTAAAAGGATGTCCGTATACTTCGAAGCTGGTTTTCAGTTCACCGTTTCTAGCCCAGCCTTCGTGGTAAACCGCTGCCGGTACACCGTGTGTTGGCGATGAAGCCGCCAATACATACATGATCAAACATTCATTATAGCCTTTAACAGGAAAATTCATCTGCCATTTGTACTCGGGCGACCAGTGCCAATACAATACGTTTTGGCCATTGCGGTACCAATCGAAATCAATGCCTTTCCAAAGCTCATCAGCTTTTTCCGAGACTTCTTTTTCGGCAGGGGTTCCGTTTTTGTAATATTCTTTGATGCAGATCAGGGCCTGTGCTACAAACGAACTTTCTACCAAGTCGCCGCCATTGTCTTTCCTGCCAAAGGGACGTACCTTGCCAGTTTCCCCATGAAACCAGTGTGGCCAGGCGCCATGAAAACGATCCGACTTGCCCAAAAAATCTAGGATTTGGTTCAACCTTTTCAAACCTTCCTCACGGGTTACGTATTTTCTGTCGATGCCGCTTAAAATGGCCATCAGGCCAAAGCCTGTCGCTCCGGTGGCTACGGTGCTTTTATCGTTTTCGGGGTAGATGTTGTCGGCATGGTAGCGTTCCCTGGCCGCGCCAGAGGTAGGTTCGGCGCCATCCCAAAAATATTCGAAGGTCTGTTTTTGAACAACGTCTAATAATTTGTCGTCGGAGAGGTTTTTTTTGATCTTAGGCGCCTTTGTAATTTGTTCAAAAGTCTGTGCGCCTGCATGATTGATGCCTAAGGTCGCAAATGCAATAGGTATGATTAAGTATTTCAGTTTCATGGATGTGTTTATAGATTAGGACCTGTAAAGCCCAGGTTCCTCATTCCGGTTTTAACTTCGGGAGCGCTCATAAAAAGGTTCCATATCAGCTTGGTCCTGTAATTTTCGATCATCACGATGATTGGGCCCTGATCAATAGCCAACGTAGAGTTAGCGAACCATTGTTGATGTAGCGAAAAGGAATCATAAAAGCCGTAATCGCCCCATAGCTTGTTGCCCAATTTGTAGTAGAAATACTTTAATGCCTGCATGGATTCTGTTGGCGTGTAAGGGAACGATGCCAATGCGGCGGTAGGCGCAATCACTCCAACGTCGTTGCTTGGCGAACTCGCGGTATAGCCGTTCGGAATGTCGCTGGCGGTAAGTCCCCAGCAGTTTTCGCTATAGCCGTAATAGGCCAACGGATTGGCTTTACAATAGTTGTAGTTGATGAGGGTATGTGCCTTGGTCTGTGTTTCGTAATTGGCATAAGCATCGCTCAGGCCCATCGGATTGATACCCAAAAAGGAATAATGCTCAAAGAAAAGCGGACCGCCATTGGCCGAACCTAAAGGCAACTGCACGCCGTAATAGGTGTTGCCATTTTTCATGGCTCCGTTTTGAGCCCAGCCTTGGTCGTAAACTGATTTGGGAATGCTGAAGGTAGGAGAGGAAGCGGCCATGACATAAGTGATGAGCGATTCGTTCCAGCCTTTGATCGGCAGGTTCATGTCCCAGTTATAATTTGGACTCCAATGCCAGTAGAGTACGTTGCCGTTGTCTTTTCTGTACCAGTTCCATTCAACGCCGTTGTAAATGCTATTGATGTCGGCCCTTAGTGCGGTTTCGGCCGCGTCTGCACCATTAAAGTATTGACGGGCGGTAATGAGGCCGGCCATTAGGAATGATGTTTCTACCAAGTCTCCACCGTTGTCTTTGGTGCTGAACGGGATAACCTTACCCGTATTGCCGTCGAGCCAGTGCGGGTAAGCCCCATGAAAGCGGTCGGCAGTTTTAAGAAAGGCCACGATTTTTTGCATCCTAGCCAAGCCCTCGGCGCGGCTCACAAAGTTTCTGCTTACGCCCGTTACCAAGGCCATGATGCCGAAACCCGAGCCTCCGGATGTTACTGTGTTCCCAGCGGTGTTTCTCTCGCGTGCCAGTCCACTGGTAGGATGCCCAAAATCCCAAAAATACTTGAAGGTTTGCTTTTGAACCAGGGTAAGGAGCTCGTCATCTGTAATTCTTGGAAATTTATCGGTATTGTCAACGGCAGTAACCAGTGTTACGCTGATGCCGCTTTGCAGTTTGTTGCCGGTTTTTGACAGCAATCCAGTGTTAACTGTTAGGGTATATTTTGTAATGGGTTGAAGCGCAGCGGGCGTAATCACAACCGTATTATCGTTGTTTTCTAAAGAAGATACAAAACTGGCACCATTGCCGGCACCGTCTGTAAGTGTAACATTGCCAGCAACAGAGCTTCCGTTGATTGGGCTTGAGAAAGTAATTTTAACTATAGGGGCATTGTTTAAGCCATAGTAGGTAAAGCCATTGAAGGTGTCATTTACCTTTAAATCGGAAAAGGAATAGGTAGCGGGAGCAACAGGTGGATCAACTGGGGCCGGGGTGCTTCCCTTTTTGCAGGAAACAAAGAGAACGGAAAGGATCAGAAAGTAAAAATAAAGCTTATTCATGGATATGGATTTAAAAAGGGGATTGCTGAGACAATCCCCTTTAATAATTGTCTAAAATGAGGAGTATTATTTACCTCTTCCTTCTAGTTTGGCCAAAGAGCCGATTTCGGCATCAGAAAGGGCTTTGTTATAAAGCCTGATTTCATCAACATTGCCAGTTAGGAAGCTGGCCCAATCTTGTTTGCCGGTAGCACTGGTTTGACTAGGCGTAGTTTGGAATTGAACCGTGCCAAATACTACTTTGCCACTGTTGGTCCAAGCCAAAGGTCCAGTAAGACCATTTACGGTGCCAGCACTTACTCTTGATCCATTTACATATACCTTAACCATGTTAGTGGTTGCGTCGTAAGAAATAGCTAATCCAACCCATTTGCCGAATAAATTAAGCACATTATCAGCCGCATATGTCCTGTCGCCGCCCTGATTAATATGGATTCTCAATTTTCCATTGTCGTTAGTACTACCATTTTCGATGAACACTTCTAGGTTGCCCCAGAATTGGGTAGTGTTTGACAAACTGAATAGACCGATGATGCCATTTGATGGAGGAGGAGTGTTGATCCATTCTGTCAAGGTAAAACTTTGTAAGCCGGTAACTTTTGCAGAAGGTGTTGTTAATACATAACTATTGGCCGCACCTTGTAGCGATTGTTTTTTTACGCCCCCAGCAAATGATGTTCCTGTATTGGCACCTGCAGTATTGGAAACACTGTCGACCAAACTTCCATCAAAAGCCCAATAGGCAGCTAAATTGCTCGGTGCAATTTGACTGGCACTGGTATAGCCTCCAATATTCAAAGGCGGAGCATAGCTGGCCGGATCAAAGTCTTTTTGGCAAGAAGATAACCCTAGGGTTGCTGCTGCCATCAATAAAAAATATCTTGTTTTCATTCTTATTTAAATTTAAGCGATTAATAACCTGGGTTTTGGGTTAAAGTACCCGCACTTTTGTCGATTTCAACCGAAGGAATTGGCCAAACTTCGTTTTTGCCAGCTGCCCAACCTTTAGGACCAAATACAGCGGTACCACGGCCCTGGCGGATCACATCGAAATAACGGTCTGATTCCATGGCCAGCTCTACTTGCCTTTCTTTCCAGATGGCTTGGCGCAAAGCATCTTTGTCGCTGGTGGTTACATCAGGCAATACGCCAGCTACACCGCCCCTGGCACGTGCTCTTACCCTATTTAGCGATGATTTGGCTAAGGTAGGGTTATTCAGCTCGTTAGCCGCTTCGGCATTCATGAGCAATACATCGGCGAAACGCAATACCCTTACGTTTTGTTGGCTGCCTTCGGTATAGCCGGTTACGATTAAGCTAAATGGAACATATGATTTTTGATTGTACATCGGATTATCGCCGGTTGCAGGAATTGCATCGCCTTGCGGGGTAGTCTCGCCCCTGAAAATGATGGTGGCATCTCTTCTCACGTCGCCCGCCTCGTAAGCAGCGGCCAAAGTAGCTGTTGGTACGTTAAAGCCCCAGCCTGCAACTGTACCCCTTACGCCTTGTACTTGGCTATATTGAGAGTTGGAAGCGTCTTTATTGTTCAAAATAAGGTCGCATTGGATTTCGAAAACCGATTCTACACTGTTTTCGTTGGCCAAACGGAAGCCCGCTTCATAACTAGGGAAAAGATCATAGCCCATTGTCATTACGGTGTTGGTAAAAGAAAGTACCTGATCCCATTTGCCTAAATACATGGCAACTTTTGCATGCAATGCCAAGGCTGCGCCTTTGGTCGCTCTACCGCGATCTGCTGCTGGATAAGTTTGTGGCAATACGGCTGCCGCATCATCCAGGTCTTTTTCAATGGCGGCCCAAACCTGAGCCTTTGGCGTTCTTGGGATGTTAAATTCAGAAGGATCTTTTGGTACGTTCAAACGCAATGGTACATCGCCAAAGGCACGAACCAGTCTGAAATAAGAATAAGCCCTGATGAATTTGGCCTCTGCCAAGTATCTCGCCTTTAAATTGGCGTCCATATTGATGCCCGGTACATTGTCCAATACCTGGTTGCAAAGATTGATATTTTGGTACTGGCCTTCCCAGAAACCCTGCAACTGCCCTTCGGTTGAAGTTACCGTGTAATTGTCGAATGCATTCAAATAGCTAGCATCGTTAGGAGAACTGCCTTTTTCGGCATCATCGCCACCAATACTCTCTACCGCCAACGCCGGAAAAGCCGTATTGGCCCAGTTTCTGATGTTGCCATAGATGGAGTTGACAGCTTTGGTAGCGTCATCTTGCGTTTTCCAGAAAGTAACCGCAGGCTGCTTGGCCTGAGGCGGTACATCCAAGAAACTTTTTTGACAGGCAGTTATCAAAAGGCTTGAGCCCAAGGCAAGCAAACCGATTTTTTGTATGTATGATTTTTTATAATTTGTTTTCATTGCTGTTGATATTAGAAAGTAACTTGAAGACCTAACCTGTAAGCGGCCGATAAAGGATATACACTTGCATCGATGCCTCTAGAAGTAGGAGAGCCTACGTAGCCAATTTCTGGTGTAAAGCCTTTATAGCCAAAGATGTTGATAGCGTTTTGGGCATCTAGGAAGAACCTTACTTTTTTGGTCATCCATTTGCTGGTTAGGGTAGACGGCAAGGTATAACCCAATTGAACGGTTCTTAAGCGGATATAAGAGCCATCTTCAACATAAAACGAGTTTGGTGCCGAATTAGCCGTAGAACCCACATTGGCCGAAGGATAGGTAGTTGAAGTACCCGGACCATGCCATCTGTTGTCGTAAAAGTCTTTGCTGAAATTCTCGTTACCAAAACGATAAGCGATATTGGCATTGTAAACATCTACGCCGGCTACACCTTGGATGTCAAGCGCCAAATCGAAGTTTTTGTATTCGAAAGTGGTGTTTAAACCAAAGCTGTATTTAGGGTTTGGATTGCCCAATACAACGCGGTCTTTACCGTCGATGATTCCATTTCCGTCTTGGTCAACATATCTAAAATCGCCTGGCTTGGCACTTTTCTGAGCTGATGCGGCAACTTCTGCGGCGGTTTGGAAAATACCATCAACCTTGTAGCCGAAAAACTGGCCGATAGCGCCACCTTGTACGGTTCTGGTCGCTAAAGCACCATTTGCAATGCCTTGTCCGCCACTATAGATAGGGTTCGAACCCGTGATTACAGAAAGTACTTTGTTGTTGTTGATGCCAATATTGCCGCTAACCGAGTACTTGAAGCCGCTTTCTGTTTTATCGGTCCAAGTAGCCAAGAATTCAAAGCCACGGTTACGGAAATCGGCTTGGTTGCCCAGCATCTCGCTGCCAACTGTACCCACAGAGCTTAAGATGGGGATGTTGAAGATAGCTTGCTCTGTTTTTTTGTTGTAATAGCCGGCTTCAACGCTTAAACGATTGTTTAAGAAAGAGGCTTCAAAACCAATATCGGTTCCAGCAGTGCGCTCCCAATTCAAGAACGAAGGAACCAAAGAGTTGACGTTGGCACCCGTATAAACCACGCCGCCTAGAACCACTACATAGCCAGCTCGTTGGTCAACGGTTAGGGTTGTTGGGTTAACCGGTACGCCAGCATTACCTACTTTACCCCAAGATGCTTTAATCTTTAAGTTGTTAAATACATTTTGGTTTTTCATGAACTCTTCGTTGGTTACAACCCAGCCTGCACCTACAGAAGGGAAGTAGCCCCAAAGATCGCCGCCATTAAAGAACTGCGAAGCCGCATCGGCACGTAAGGTAGCATTCAATAGGTAACGGTCTTTAAATGCATAGTTAACTCTGCCAAAATATGAAACGTAGGTGGTTAGATTACCTCCATCAATTACCGAGCGATCAGCGGCGCTGCCTAACGACAGGTACAAATCGCCATCGCTAGAATAAGGAACATTAAGTGCGGTAGAATTGATGAAATAGTTCTTCCTTCTTTGCGCGGTTTGACCAGCAAGCACGGTTAAGTTGTGGTCGCCGAAGGTATTTTTATAGGTCAGTGTGTTTTCAATGATCCAGTTTCTGTCTTCGCTGCGGTTAACCGCAAGCTTACTTACATTGTTTTGCTGGCCTTGAGTTGCTTTGTACACTGGTGTGTAGCCTCTCATCTCGTTTTGACCAAAATCGCCACCAAGACTGGTTTTGAACGTAAAGTTTTTAGCAAAGGTCAACTCGGCAAATACATTTCCGTTGAGGCGGTAGTTTTTAGATTTCTGGTTAAAGAAATCCAAGGTAACCTGAGGGTTGAAGTTATTGCCTCCACCCAAACTGAAATCGTTGGCATCGCCATAAGTTCCGTCTGCATAATATACCGGAACAACAGGGCCAGCAGCATAAAGCTGACGGAAAATACCTCCATTGATATCATTGGTGTTGATCGATGTTCCAGATACGTTATAGCCTAGTTTTAAGAATTTCGCAACTTGGAAATCATTAGCCAAACGTGCGGTATAACGTTTATAGCCTTGGGTTTTAACAATACCGTCTTCATTGGTATAGCCTAAAGAGAAGTTATAGCTCGATTTTTCTGAACCACCGTTTACCGAAATTTGGTGATTGGTTTGAAAAGCATTCCTAAAAGCCTGATTATACCAATTGGTTCCGGTGCCGAAGCTGGCTGGGTTGGCAAAAAGTGGCGTAGCCCCATTTGATGCAGACAGTTCGTTGATAATGGTAGCATATTCTGTGGCGTTGGCCATTTCAACCTGGTTGGTTACGGCCCTATAGCCCACAGAACCATTGTAGGAAATGGTCGGGCTGCCGTTTTTGCCTTTGTTGGTAGTTACTAAAACTACGCCGTTGGCTGCACGGATACCGTAGATGGATTGTGAAGATGCATCTTTTAAGATACTCATGCTTTCAATATCGGCAGGGTTGAGGAAACTGATATCGTCAAACCAAACGCCATCAACTACATAAAGCACGCCCAAGTTACCATAAATGGTTCCGGTACCACGGATAGAAATTTGTGGCGAAGCACCTGGCGTACCAGAGTTGGTGATGTTTACACCCGCAACTTTACCCTGAAGCGAACTTACCGCGTTTGGAGAAGCCTGCTTTGAGATGTCGGTGCCTTTTACTGTGCCAACCGATCCGGTCACATCTATTTTTCTTTGTGTGCCGTAACCTACCACCACTACCTGTTGCAAATCGTTGGTAGCCGTAGTCAAGGTAACGTTAATTCTAGTTCTATTGCTAATGGCTACTTCTTGGGTATTAAAACCTATATAGGAAAATACCAAAGTAGCATTGCTCGGCGCACTAATAAAATAGGCTCCGTTAGCATCTGTTTGAACCCCGTTTGTTGTGCCTTTTACTACAACGCTCGCCGCCGGTATAGGTAACCCTTGGTCATCTCTAACTTCGCCCTTAACTGTAACGTTTTGGGCATAAGCTACGTCTAATAAAAAAAGCAAACAGAGAAAAGTTAAAACAGAAAATTTTGTAAAGATTTTTTTCATACTGTTATACATGTTTGTGTTAATTGATTGTTCTAATTTTCTGTTTTTGTTTGGTTAGTGCAAACGATTGTGCCTATACATTAATACATCAAGGGGGTGTGATGTACTTTCTCAATAGGCTTAACAAAATTGATTTTTGGTTCAAAAACAGCGTTTTTGAAATGATAACAGGAAAATTACAGCTACTACAAATGAAAAATCTGGAGCTTTGATTTGCGCGCTCAAAATTGTTTGATGAGAGGTAATGATGTAGTGCTAGAGCTCCATTAAAAACTCAACAAGGTTCTTGTCGTGGGGAACGTCAAGTTTTTTACGCAAACGATAGCGTCGTATTTCTACGCCCCTGAGCGAGATGTTAAGGAGCGAAGCCATCTCTTTGCTGCTCATGTTCATGTGCAGGTAGGCACATAGTTTGAGGTCGTTCGGAACGAGGTCTGGATGGTTGGCTTTTAGCTTTTTGAAGAAGCTTTCGTGGGCCTCGTTAAAGCTGCTTTCGAAGAGGTTCCAATCGCGCTCGTCGTTCATGCCATCGTCTATTACCTTTTGGATTTTGCGCAACTGGTCTTCCGACAGTTTTTTGCCGTTTTCGTCTTTCAGTTTGGTAATTTCCTGACTCAGTTTTTGCAACAGTTCGTTCTTGTAAACCAAACTCATGGCCGAGTTGGCCAATTCCCTGTTTTTGCCGGCCAGTTCGGCTTGCAGTTTTTCGGTACGCAGCTTAATGATCTGCTTCTCGGTGGCCTCGGCTTCTTTCTTTAAGAACTCTTCTTTTTCAACCTGAAGTTTTTGGGTAATCAGCTGCTGGTCTTTCTTGAGCTTGGCTTCGTAAATGCGTTTGCCGGCAATTAGCGCCACGATGCCTACCAGCAAATAAAATGCGATGGCCCAATTGCTACCATACCAAGGTGGCAAGATGGTAAATTCGACTTCGGTAACCTGGCTAATAAGCTCGTCGTTTATTTTGGCACGTACCTTAAATTTGTAAGTGCCCCTGCCCAGGTTCGTAAAGTCTTTTTGGGTTGCAGGGTTCCAATCAGACCATTGCTTAGAGTAGCCTTCCAAATAATACTGAAACTTGATTTTTGATTGGCGATAATAAGGAATGGCAAAAGAAATGCGAATGTTGTTTCGGCTGAAGGGGATTTCTATGGCTTGGTTGTTATCGCCATTCTCTGCCAGCGTAACATACTTGTCGGTAATGTCTTCGATCTTTCTAATGAGCACCGAAGGCAGTGGAGGCTGACGCTTGGTTTCGATATCGGTGGTGTTGTAAATGACAAAGCCATCATCAACGCTAATCAGGTATATTTTATCGCCAATTTGGCTAATGTTTTCGTAGTACTGTACCATACGGCCGTCCAATACGCTAAATCTTGTCGAATCAACGGTGATTTTTCCAGGTTCGGCCAAATCAACCAAACTCATCCGGCCATGACTGATGAACCAGTATTTTTTGAGTCCGGCATCGATAATCTTGTTTGATGCGGCGAAGCTCCCCAAATTTTTGTTTAGTGCATCGTACTTGCTAAAATGGTTGCTGATGTCGTCGTATACAAAAAATCCCGAATCGCTCGAAAAAAGGATTTTGTTTTCGATGTTGAAGATGTTGATGTTATAATTGCTGGGCAGCCCATTTCTCTCATCGTAATATTTGATGTTGGTTGCTGTTTTCAGGTCGGGGCTCAGCGTAAGCTTGTAAAGCCCCTTGTAGGCATGTCCTACCCAAATATCGCCTTTGGCATCTTCTTTTACATAGCGTGAAGGTTCGTTAAATCCACTTACCTTATGGCTAAATTTCCATTTGCCGCTCGCGTCCTTTTCGAAAATGACCAATCCGGTATAAGTGCCTTGGATCAAAAAATTAGGTTTGGAAAGCATCCTTTTGATAGTCCAGCCCCCATTAATGCTCGATATTTTTTGAATTTGATTGCCATTTACCTCAAAAGTGCCATCGTTGTGCCCGCAGAGGATTTGATCGCCAATTACCCTGAGGTCCCAAACCTGGCCTTGGGTATTGGGCACCAGCTTGAAATCAAAAGAATTGAACAGGTTGCTGCTTTCGGGCAACCAAGGACTTGAAAATAAACCTTGATTGGTGCCGAGATAAATCCTGTTGCCCCAAATCAGGCTCGAATAAACCGTACCAAATTGGCCAGCCTTATCGAAATAAAAGTAAAGTGGAGAGTTAAGTTCGATGCGGTCGATGCCATTGTCAAGCCCCGCCCAAAGGTTTTGCTCGTTGTCGGCATAAAGGCACAGGATGGTATTGTTCTGCAAACCACTCGATTTGTTGATGCGTTGCACGATGTTGCCGTCTTCGTCGATAATGATCAGGCCGTTTAAAATGGTGCCGTAAGCGTAGTACTTGCCAAGCACCTTGGCGCCATTGTTCAGCTGAAAGGTTTGGAGAAAGGAATTGGCCGCATTGGCGAATGGCTTAAAGGTCTGGCCATCATAAATAAAAAGTCCGTTTTTGCTGGTGCCGATAATGAAGCTGCCGTTCTTGTAAGGCAGTATGGAAAGTATTCCGGTATAGCCCAGTATTTCGCTGCCCGCCAAGGGACTTAGCGTTTTCCCCTGAAGCTCGTAAAGTCCCTTGCCCAATACCTCTACAAAGAAACGTTTGTTGGCCTGGTACAAGAACAGCATGGCACCTGACGATTTGACCACACTTACTTTATTGTTTTCGTAAATGTATATGGTAGAAAAAGACTGAAAGATTACTCTTTTGTCGTCAATATAAATTTTCCAGATCTCGTCTGTTAGCTGATTTGACTTTGGAATGAGCTTGGTTAGCGAAGTGTAGGCCAGCTTTCTGTTTTGGTAAGACCAATAGCCGAATTCGCCGAAGCTGCCGGTATAAATACGTCCGTCATTGCTGGTAGCTACCGAACGCACAATTTGCCGGTTGGGCATTTTGTACTGTTGCCAATATTTGCCATCGTAAACCAACAAGCCTTCGGCATTGCCAAAATAAACCAGCCCCGCTTTGTCTTTGGCGATAGACCAGTTCTGGTTGCCAGATAGGTAAGCAGATTTGGGGTAGTTCTGTACATAAGGCACCCCGATACTTTGAATGCCATTGGCCCTGAGCAATGTAGGGGTAAGGCAACACAGCATCAGGGAAAGAAGGAATTTGCAGGTATTGGATTTGTTCAGCATAAAAAAAGGCAACCTGAAATAGCTAACGGACAGCCATTTTCGGCAAAATAAATACAAGTATAAAAATAATGCCTTATTTATTTCTTGATAAAGGCAAAGAATACCGCAAGGATTATAAGTGCAAAAGCCACAATGTGGTTCCAGGCAATTTTCTCGGTCTTGAAAAACAAAATTGAGAAAATAAGAAACACGGTAATGGAAATGGCTTCTTGGGTTACTTTGAGCTGCATGAGGTTAAACGGCCCGCCGTTTTCCTTAAAGCCATATTTATTGGCTGGAACCTGAAAAATATACTCGAACAAGGCAATGCCCCAGCTGATCAGGATGATGGTGATCAGTCCCAGGCTTTTGCTCCATTCCATTTCCTTGAACTTTAAATGCCCGTACCAGGCCAAAGTCATGAAGGTATTAGAAACGAATAAGAAGAAAACGGTAAGTAAAGCTCGCATGCAATAGTTGAATTAGGTTTAAGAAGTGATTTTATAGCCGATTTTTCGCGTTGTTTTTGGTTGGTTTCTTGGTCGCTTTTATCAAGGCGTATTGCCTAATGGGTACGAAGGCATAAGGCCGCGACGGGCTAAATTTAGCGGTTGGAGACAGGCTGTCACAATTTGTGAGAACCGCTGGCCATTCTGTTTGGGTTAACTGAAACAGAAATTCTTCGGGAAAACGACCAATGTTCCTGTTTACGGCCTGCTTCAAGGCCCTTGTTTCGGTTTCGTACAAAGCCGACAGATCAAAATCCAAGATTACCTTTTGGTTTCGGATCTGATAAATCTTGTTTTTTATCGTTTGCAGTTCCATAGGTAGATGGTTTTGTTGCTATAAATATAATCATCTATTGGCATCTAACCATCTATCTTGTTGGTTAATGGTTAACTAGGCTTTCGCTACGGGCTGGGGCACTTTTACATAATAACCGGTCCCGTCGTAAGGTCGCTTGCGTGGGTGGGTAGCACAGGCGGCCGAGCAGCAGCCCTGCAGTTCTTCGCCACATTCGTCGCATTGCGTAAAATGCTCATTGCACTCCGGATTGGCGCAATTGATCATTTTTGAAGTGGTTTTGCCACAGTTGAAGCATTTTGAAACTACGGTAGGATTTACCGAATTGACGTCAACGGCAATGCGGTTGTCGAAAACATAGCATTTGCCTTCAAAATCCTTTCCGCCGGCTTCTTTGCCATATTTGATAATGCCGCCGTGCAACTGGTAAACATCATTAAAGCCATGGTGCAGGAGCAGGGCAGATGCTTTTTCGCACTTGATGCCGCCTGTACAATAGGTCATTATCTTTTTGTCTTTGTATTGCGCCAAGGCATTGATCTGGTCTGGAAAATCGCGGAAATTGTCGATGTCTAATGTAATGGCATTCTTGAATTTGCCCAAGTTGTGTTCGTAGTTGGAACGCACGTCCAGTACAATCACATCTTCTTCTTCCATCATCTTGCTGAACTCCAAAGGCTCGAGATGTTTTCCGGTTTGTTTATTCGGATCGATAATGCTCGTATCCCTCAGGCCAGAATGCACGATTTCGGCCTTGTAGCGGCAGTGCATCTTGATGAAAGAAGGTTCGGCCACATCGTCTATCTTGAATTCGGTTTTGGCAAAGCGCTCATCGGCATGTATGTGTGCCATATAGGCTGCGCAAGCTTCAACAGTTCCAGAAACGGTTCCGTTCAATCCTTCGTCGGCTACAATGATACGGCCTACAAGGCCCAAAGATTTGCAAAAAGCAAGGTGGTCGGCTGCAAATTGTTCAGCCTCAGCTATTGGAGAATAGCAGTAGTAAAGTAAAGTCTGATAATTCATAATTCATTGATACCGTTGCAAACGGCGTTTAATGCGTTGCAAAGATAGCAAAAAAGGCGGAAGGTAAAAAAGTAAAAGGCAAAGGTTTAGTCCTTAATTATTCTTTAGCCCGCTGCCTTTTGCCTTGTTGTGACGCTTTAGAAGCCGTACGAAATCCTGAAGCCTTCTTCTACTTTTTTGTTGCCATCGTAGGCATAGCCGTAACTTACCCCAAAACCAAGGCGCTGCAGGCCGAAATAATATTCGGTGTAGTTTCTTTTTTGCGGTTGGGTTAAATAATTGATGCCTACCAGTTCTTCAAGCTTCAATTTGCGCAACAAAGGGATTTTATTGGTCATGAAACCTGCAAAATTGTGTTCGAAATGCGCTTCGAAGTATTGTTTGTCGGTGCTGTAGATGTAAAAATCAAGGTACCTGAACTTGCGCAGGTTAGGAGGGAAAATGGTCGAATTGTTGCCCCTGAAATGTTTGCTGTCTGGATAAAAAACAGCTGTGTTGTTCAGAAACTTACCGGCACCCAAAACAAACGACGAAAAACCCAATAAGCCAGCGCTGATGCGTTCTTGGTAGACTTCCAGACTAACCAGGTCGTAGTCTACATCGCTGCCCAAAACGTTCTTGATGCCCTTTCTGTAGCCCAACTGAAAGCGGGGGTATTTCGAATCCTCGTAAAATTTGCCATCAGGACGGGTAATGTATTTTTGGCCGATAGTGTAACTCAATGTGGCACTTACATTAAACGAGTTGTAGGTAGGGAAAAGCGGGGTTTCCGAATCCGGTGTAAACGGATTGTTCGAAGTAAACTCCCGGTTCTTGACGTCCCTGATTTTAAAACTGTTGGTGTTTTCCAACGTGTGGTTTCTGGTGTATTCTACGGCAACCGAAGCCTGCAGTCCGTCGGCCAGCTCCCTGGTGGTCGCCACGTTGGCAAACTCCTTTTTGTAGAATTTAGACAGGTTTCGTTCAAAAAGCAGGGTATTGATCGAGTTGGTTAATAAGCTCATCGAGCCATAGCGGTTCAGGTCGGCAATCTCGCTGCCAAAAGAGGCGCTCACGCTGGCTCTTTTCAAAGGATCGTAATAGTAGTTTCCACTGAGGTTAGCTGTAAATATACGATTCGAAAAACCGTATCGCACCTCTGGCCTGATGCTGTAAAACTTGCGGTCTTCGAGCTGCTTCCTGTAGGTAATGCCATATTTTAGCGCAACGCCTTCAGCCGTGTTGTAAAGCACAGAACGCATCAGCGGATCGAAATAGAAATAACGCTTGTTGTACCTGTCGTTTATGCTGTAGCCGGTAAGCGCGAGCTTGACAAGGCCGAATTTGTTGTTTTCGCGTTCCAAAGAATCCAG
Organism: Pedobacter sp. ASV12; assembly: GCF_016429155.1. Taxonomy (GTDB): domain Bacteria; phylum Bacteroidota; class Bacteroidia; order Sphingobacteriales; family Sphingobacteriaceae; genus Pedobacter. The sequence continues at coordinate 98,358 of NZ_JAELUC010000003.1, forward strand.
GTATGGCTTCGATTCTTTGCGCAGGGCGATGCTGTCTTTCCGCTTGTAATCGTACCTTTCTTCGTCGGTTAGTGGAATAGGCCTGTTGTTGGCCCAATACAGCGAGTCTTTTTTGTTGACGGCCCTGGTTACTTTCAGGATTTCGGCCGTAAAATAGTTTTTAGGAAAATTGGGATGGATGTTAAAGTTGCTGTAAACCCCTACAAAATAGCCTTCGAACTTGAATTTGAACACGCTGCCGTTAAACTGGAACTTAATGCTCGATGGCATGTAAACATTTTCTACTTTGATAAACTGTTGGCTGATGTTCAGGGTATCGATCAGGTTGATGCCCGCATCTTGGGTGAGGTATAAATTGGTGCCCATCAATCTCCAGCTGTCGTCGGCAATGTAAATAATGCCCCTAAACACCGGGTCGTTGGTGCGACGCGGCATTACCTCTATTTTGTTGATGGTTACTCCGTTCTCTTCGGAAGTTCCCAACAATTTGTATTTGTAATAAAAAAGCGCATTGTCGGCAATAGGCGAAACAAAACTCCTCGAACTCAGTCCCGAGCCTTCCAGCAAAAGGTTTTCGTAGAAGTTGATGATCAGGTCTGAGGCTTTGTTGAAACTGAAGGAATTGCTTCGTCCGGATACTTTAGATGATACCATTTCTTCTTTAACCTTGCCCGGACGCTTAAAGCTGAACTTTGATTGCGATTCGGATAAATAGAGAATGCCCTTGCGGTTGGTATCGAGGTCTAAGGTTTTCTGAATGTCGCGACCCAGGAATTTTTTCGGTGCGCCCACCAGTTTCTGCAGACCTTTGATGTATACATCGCTGCTGTACTCGTCTACCTCGTTCAGGTGTTTTTTCCGGTTGGCAATGGCCTGCCTGATGATGGCATAGGCGGGGTCTTCGGCATTAGCCCTGATCACTACATTGTTCAAAGTATAGCTTTCTTCGGCCAATGTTGTGTTTAGCGTCAGGTTATCGCTTACCGCAATCGTTTTTTCCGTTGCCTTGTAGCCAATGGCCTTGTAAACCAAGGTGTAGTTTCCCTTGTCGAGCGCAAGTTTGTAAAGGCCATCTACGTTCGCCGATACGCCATGCGTAGTGTTTTTGATGTATACCGAAGCAAAGGGGATAATCTCGCCCTTGTTGTCGGTTATTTTTCCGCTCACTTGATATTGTTGCGCAAATAAAGAATTCAGGGCTGTAATCACAAAAAACAGGGAGAGGAAAATTTTCTTCATAAAGTGTATTTAAATTATAAATATCGATTAAGTTCTGGAACTTAACACATTTAAACTGTTAAAGTTTGTTAACGTGTCTTATATTTGTAGAGCAATCTGCCAGCAAAATGGTTGCATCTTAAATGAAAAATAAATATGTATAAAACTTTACAGCCCGTTCTGCAGCAAGAACTAGAAGAAATAGAAAACGCCGGACTATACAAACGCGAGCGTATCATTACCACGCCTCAGGGTGCTGCCATTAAGGTAAGCACCGGAGCAGAAGTGCTTAACTTCTGTGCCAACAACTATCTCGGATTGTCTTCGCATCCTAAAGTGATCGAAGCGGCCAAAAAAGCGATAGACGAGCATGGCTACGGAATGTCTTCTGTACGTTTTATCTGCGGTACGCAAGATATCCACAAAGAGCTAGAGGCCAAGATTTCCCAGTTTTTGGGCACCGAAGATACCATTTTATATGCGGCTGCTTTCGATGCCAACGGTGGGGTTTTCGAACCTTTGTTCGGCCCGGAAGATGCCATTATCTCAGACGAACTGAACCATGCCTCGATTATTGACGGGGTAAGGCTTTGCAAGGCGCAACGCTTTCGCTACAAAAATATCGATATGGCCGACTTAGAGCAGCAGTTGATTGCGGCCAAAGATTGTCGTCACCGCATTATCGTTACCGATGGTGCCTTTTCTATGGACGGTTCGGTAGCTCCTTTGGATAAAATCTGCGATTTGGCCGATAAATACGAAGCTTTGGTCATGATAGACGAATCGCATTGCTCAGGCTTTATTGGCAAAACCGGTCGTGGTACACACGAGTACTTTAATGTTATGGACAGGATCGATATCATTACCGGTACCTTGGGCAAAGCCCTTGGCGGTGCTTCAGGTGGTTTTACCTCGGGCAAGAAAGAAATTATCGACATGTTGCGCCAACGTTCGCGCCCTTACCTGTTCTCTAATACCCTGGCGCCTTCTATTGCCGGTGCCTCGATTACGGTATTGGATATGTTGAGCGAAACGACCGAGCTGCGTGATAAATTAGAAAACAACACCAAATATTTCCGCGAAAAAATGACCGAAGCTGGTTTCGATATCAAGCCTGGTTTCCACCCGATTGTTCCGGTAATGCTGTACGATGCCAAAATTGCGCAGCAGTTTGCCAGCAAAATGCTCGAGGAAGGCATTTACGTAATCGGATTTTTCTATCCGGTAGTGCCACAAGGCAAAGCCAGGATCAGGGTGCAGCTTTCTGCCGGCCACGAACAGCATCATTTAGACAAGGCCATTGCCGCCTTTACTAAAGTGGGCAAAGAATTAGGCGTAATTAAATAGGCTTTGCTTTAGCTCAATGAAAAGAAGTTTAATGATGATAGGCATGGGGCTGATTGGCCTCATGCTTTTTTCCCAATGCGAGAAGAGCGATCCGCCTTCTTTTCAGGTAGCTGCCCAAGCTGAAACGATGCTCAATGTAAGCTATGGCAGCGATGCCTGGCAAACGCTGGATGTTTACCTGCCGGCCAACCGAACCACCAATACCGGTATTATTATTTTGTTGCATGGAGGCAGTTTTATCGGTGGAGATAAGAACGAATTTACTGCCCAAGCCAAATATCTGGCCAGCAGCGGCTTTGCAGTGCTCAATGTCAATTATCGTTTGGTAGATGGCACCGGCTTGTTCAGTCAGCCCTTACCCGTACACCGCGAAAGTGCCATTAAAATAAAAGACCAAGTGGCCGATGTAGGGGCCGTAGTCGATTATGCATTGGCGCATGCCAAAGAATGGGTGGTTAGTGGCAATAGGCTCGCCTTGGTTGGACACAGTGCGGGAGCCACGCTAGGGTTGCTCTATGGCTACGATGCGAAAAATAACGGCAAGGTAAAAGCCATCGCCAATTTGGCCGGTGCATTAGATATTTTGTTTACCAATTTTCCCAACTGGGAGCAATTGCCCCCTTATGTGCTGGAAGCAGGCTATCGCTACACGGGTTACGAGGTGAATGTGGCCAACGAAGCCTATTACAAAGCCATCAGCCCACTTTATACTGCCAATGCCAATCGAAAAATTCCTACACTGAATGTTTTTCCAGAAAACAACGACATTGAAGGTTTGCCCAAACAGGATTTTAACACCTACAGCGCATTTGGTGCCCAGCTCAATTTGCTAAAGGTGCCCAACGAATTGCTGTTTGTTGCCGGAGCCAACCATACCTTTAACCAAGCCGGAAAATGGGTGCTGGTGCTAGACAAAACCTGCAGCTTCCTCCATAAAAACATGGACTAGCATTTTTTGAGGCTGCGTTTTGGTGCCGCTTAGTTCATTTTCTTGTAATAAATGCATTCAAGATGATTTTTGAACCGGGCAACACCAAATATTTCTATTAAATGCCGTATATTTGGCAGATGTTACAAGACCAAATTACACAGTACACCGCAGAGGTCAATGCATTTGATACCCATAATGCCGACGAACTCGAGCAGTTCCGCATTAAATTCTTGGGAACCAAAGGTATAATCAAAGATATCTTCGACCAGTTCAAAGCCGTTTCTCCAGAAGAAAAGCGGGTTTTGGGCAAAGTACTGAACGAATTTAAGCAATTAACAGAAGCCAAATACCAAGCGCTAAACGAAACCGTCGAAAGTGAGCAGGGCTTGGCCGGTCATGTGCAACTAGACTTAACGCTGCCTGGCGAAGGCTTCGAAGTGGGTGCCCGTCATCCCTTGGCCTTGGTTAGGAGAGAAATCATCGAAATTTTCAATAAACTGGGCTTTAGTGTTGCCGAAGGACCGGAAATTGAAGACGATTGGCATAACTTTTCGGCCTTGAACTTTCCTGAAGAACACCCGGCAAGAGATATGCAGGATACCTTCTTCATTAAAAAGGGCGGCGAAAAAGGCGATATCGCTTTGCGTACCCATACCTCATCGGTACAGGTAAGGATGATGGAAGCCGGACAGCCACCTTTCAGGGCGTTGATGCCTGGCCGCGTATACCGCAACGAAGCCATTTCGGCAAGAGCGCACTGCTTCTTTCATCAGGTAGAAGGTTTGTACGTAGACGAGAAGGTGTCGTTTGCCGATCTGAAACAAACCCTTTTCTACTTTGTACAGGAGCTTTATGGCGAGGGTACCAAAGTACGTTTCAGGCCATCTTATTTCCCTTTTACCGAGCCATCGGCCGAGATGGATATTTCTTGTACCATTTGCAAGGGCGAAGGTTGCCAAATGTGCAAATACAGTGGCTGGGTTGAGATTTTAGGCTGTGGCATGGTTGATCCGAATGTTTTGGAGAACTGTGGCATCGACAGCAAAAAATACAGCGGTTTTGCCTTCGGAATGGGTATTGAGCGTATCGCCAACCTGAAATTCGAAATCAAGGACCTGCGTCTGTTCTCCGAGAATGACGTGCGTTTCCTTAAACAATATAAAAGCGCATTGATCTAAGATGAAAAGACTGATCGGGATATTGTTTGTGGTGCTGATGGCTTCGTCTTGTGCCAAAGAAAATAACTTCATACCCGATTATCCCGTAAATTTTAGCGCACCGTTAACCGATCCGAGGCTTAGCAGGTTGAGCAGTCCCGGTGGGGCAGTAACCTTAAATGGCTACGGCGTTGCGGGGATTGTTATTTACCGTAGGCCAGATAATGCCTACGTGGCCTACGACCGTTGCAGTACGGTAAATCCAGAAAAGAAAAACGCTGTGGTTTTAGACGATCCTGTGATTACGGTAACCGACCCTGTTTCTGGAGCAAAGTACTCTTTGTACGATGGAAGTCCGGTAAAGGCGCCAGCTCAAACATCTTTAAAACGATATAATGTTGCCATTGCAGGCAATAACTTACAGGTGACTAATTAATGGAACCAGAAAAAATAAAAGAAAGCATTGTCAAAGCAGCCAAAGAGCTGTTTAGGAAATATGGTTACCATAAAACCAGCGTAAACGAGATCGCCAAAAAAGCACGTATCGCCAAGGCTACCATCTATAAGTATTTTGATAGCAAAGAACAGGTTTTAGATGCCATTTTGATGGATTACCTGGATGTAAACCTTCACGAAATTTTAAGCAACAAGGTGCAGTTTGCCAGCGAAGAAGAGCACCTGAAAGCCTTGGTCATGAAAACCTGCCGCCTGTCTTTTACGGTTTGCAACGAGTTTATCGGCTGGGATTTTGTGCGCGAAAACGCCAACTCGCAAGAGTTTTTGAAGCACCTGTCAGATCAATTGGAGGCTTTGTTGCTATCGGCCTACCTCGAGCTTGATAGTTTCAAGAAAAACCCGGCGCGTAGGGGAGGTTTGGCCTTTTTGCTCAAAGCGAGCAAAAGCATTGTTTTCTCGTTTGCCTTTACCTCGGTTAGCGATGCCGATGTGCGCAAAAACTTTGTCACCTTTCAAAAAGAAATCCTGCCTTATCTGGTTAAGGCGGCGTTGTAATTCGTAATAGGTTTCTTAAAATTAGAGTCTAATCGTTGGCTTGGCTTTGTTTAATGATAAACTGGCCCACAACTTGGTGCTTCAAAACCAGGAATGCACCTATAATTGTTTTGGCCAGTTGTATGAGCATGCTGCCAGACCCTGTGTTGTTAGGTAGATCGGTTCCATTTTGTAAATAAGTAAAGGTCTGTTGCAAAAATACCGGCGCCGAGTCGATAAAAACATAACCGCCTAAAACAATTAATGCGATATTGATGGCCGCGCCTCCGTTAATATTGGCATCTACTCTTTCTTGTTCAAATCCTTGCGTTAGTTTTAGCTTTTCGATCAGCCAGGCGCTTTTAAAAATCAGAACCAATGGAATGAAAAGGTAAATGGTGAACATGATCAATGGCATTAAGACGTAGGCCATAGTCGATGCATCAACAGGCATACTTGCAAGAGATAATAAGCCCGCTACAAGTTGGCTGGCTGCCGCAATCAAGTGGAGCAGGAAATAGACACCCAATGTTTTAAGAATGATGGTCCAGAGCGTTTTGAGATTCATAAGTGGGTTAGTGTATAAACAAATATAAGAACAGCTTCATGATATCGAAATCCTTTACATAAATTTAACATATACCGTTTTGGTTTTTGGTTCAAAATATTGTATTTTTGTTCAAATAGCAATAAAATAGGCGATGAGTAAAGAAGTTTTAGAAATTTCTGTAATGGTTGACGAGCAATTCGACATGAACTTTAACCTGGTTGAAGGCTTTTTTGGATTAATCCTTAAAGTTTTTGGACAGTAATAAGTTCAGCTGAATTATCCTGGTGCGGATTTGTCAATCCGAATGGAACTTTATGCTTTGTATTTTCTGTTTCAACAGCAAAAAGAAAACCTTCCCAAGGTTCGCCAATGATGGAAAGCTCTTAACTTGACTGTCTTATTTGACCTTTTGCCTCATACCTTCTATCTTCCGCCTTCTTTGGTCTTTCAGCTTTAGTCTTTAGCCTCTAGCCCAGCAAAACTATCAACGCGACTTTTCGTATATTTGCATCAATGAGTAGAAACAGAAGAAATAGCGCTCCGATTGTAATTCCCGAGTTGCAGATTATTGATATTGCCGAAGAAGGCAAGGGGGTGGGCAAAGCCGATGATTTGGTGATCTTTGTAGACAAAGCCGTTCCTGGAGACGTGGTAGATGTTCGCTTGGTGAAGAAAAAGAAAAACTTTGCCGAAGCGGTAATCGAAAAGCTCCAAAAACCTTCCGACCTGCGTACCGACCCTTTCTGTAGCCATTTTGGTACTTGTGGAGGTTGTAAATGGCAACACATGGACTACGAAGCCCAGCTGCGTTTCAAACATAAGAACGTAGAAGCTGCGCTGCAACGCCTGGCCAAGGTAGATACCAGCGCCATGGAACCTATCCTGGGGTCGGCCGTAAACAGGTACTACCGCAACAAACTCGAATATACTTTTTCTAATAAACGTTGGCTCAATGCCGGCGATATGCAGATAGAGCGCGATGATAAGGAAATGAATGCCTTGGGCTTTCACGTGCCTTTGCGTTTCGATAAAATTCTGGATATCGAACATTGCTACCTGCAAAAAGAGCCGAGCAACAGTCTTCGCTTGCGCATTCGCGAATATGCGCTGCAAAACGACCTGAGTTTTTACGACCTGCGCAACCACGAGGGCGCGCTCCGCAACCTGATTATCCGTACCTCTTCAACGGGCGAGCTGATGGTGGTGGTGGTTTTTGCCTATGCCAGCCAAGAGCAGATCGACGGGTTGATGGCGCACGTAAAGACGGCTTTTCCCGAAATTACCTCGCTCCTCTATATCGTTAACCAAAAAAGAAACGATACCATTTTTGATCAGGAAGTTATTGTTTATTCGGGCAGGGATCATATTTTCGAGGCGATGTCGCTCGATGGGTCGGAAGCCAACAAGGTGAAATTCAAGATCGGGGCCAAGTCTTTTTATCAGACCAATTCAGAGCAAGCCTACGAATTGTATAAAATCACCAAAGAATTTGCAGGTTTTAAGGGCGATGAACTGGTATACGATTTATATACTGGCGCCGGAACCATTGCCAATTTTGTGGCTGGTAGCGTAAAACAGGTAGTAGGCATCGAGTACGTGCCAACGGCCATTGAAGACGCCAAATTTAATGCCGAGTTGAACGGTATCAACAATACGCTTTTCTATGCCGGCGATATGAAGGATATCCTAACGGCCGATTTTATTGCCGGTCATGGCAAGCCCGATGTAGTGATTACCGATCCGCCGCGCGCCGGTATGCATGCCGATGTGGTAGATCGCCTGTTGGAAATGGAAGCCGAAAAGATCGTTTACGTAAGCTGCAATGCCGCTACGCAAGCACGGGATTTGGCGCTACTGAAAGAAAAGTACGAAGTGGTACGGATAAAACCCGTTGATATGTTTCCGCATACACAACACGTAGAAAACGTGGTTTTGCTCAAACTGAAGTAAAATAACATCACGGCTGGTTAAGGCCGTCGCAATGGTAAACAGATGAAAAATATTTGGATTTGTTTGTTGACTTTGATGGTTTTGGTTGCCTGTAGGGGCAAGGTCAAAACTGATGGCGCAGTAACAAAGCCAAGCGTGGCCGAAGTACCTGCCAGACCCAAAGTCGATTGGAAGAAGCAAAGCGTTGATACCATTTTGCTAACGCCTGCCGATACGGCTTTTGTGGTCAGAAACAAGCTGGTTGACGATGATATGGGCGACAAGCAAAAAAGCTACCTCATCAATGTATTTTTTGCGCCTAAAAATTGGCCAATGCTGTCATTCGACAAGGCAGTCGGCGCGCATCTTGTTTGGTTAGGCGATTTGGATGGCGACGGACAGCCCGAATTGCTGCTCAGGCCAGAATGGTTCAGCAGTTGTTGGTCAACCGTCAACCTGTTTTCGTTAAAGCATAACAGCTGGAAACTGGTTAAAACAGGCAGCATGTATTTTTGTTCAGACCAATATCCGTTAGCAAAGAGAGTAATCAAAACCGGTCAAGGCTATGCGCTTTTAACCGATAGCCTAACCGATGATAAATTTATCGTCCTGAAAAAAGAAATCAAGTTTTAAGAAATGGAATCAGAAGAATTATTAGGCAATTTAGGCCAAAATGGCAATAAGGAACAGGCGCCAGAACGCAAAAGCCCTTTGGTAAGCCTGGAAAAAGATCTGGCTTTTTATGCCGATTCGATCAAGGAGGTTGCCGTTGAAATTATGGTAGAAGGTATTTCTTCCCATCCTATTTTTATTGCCCACCAACATGAAGTAAGCATTGGCGAGCTGATTTTGAACCGCGAGGAGCTCAATACGGCATGGACTATCCAGGCCTCAACTTTGGAAGAATTTGTTCAAAAAGGAATTATCCATCCCGATAAAAAAGAGCATTTCCTCAAAAGCTACAAAAAGCCGGAAAACTACATGTGCATTTTCGTCATTGTACCCGAAGGCGCCAATTTTGTGTACTATCCATATCCGAAAGCAGCAAACTAGCCTTTGGCCTACAAAAAAGAAAGCCCATATTGCATGTGCGATATGGGCTTTGCTATTTAAACAAAAAAACTAAAACTAATTCACGTGGTTGATGTCGCCGCTTTTTGACGAAGTGGTTTTTTTGAGCGAGGCATTGCCTTTGTAGTGGATATCGCTGCCGCCGCTTGCACCAGCTTCCAACGCTTTGTTTACGTAGATGTTGGCATCAGAACCGCCGCTTACGTTTACTTTGGCATTGTTTACCACAAATCCAAAAGCGTCTATGTCAGAACCGCCAGAAGCACTTGCCTGCATGTTTTCGGCAGTTCCTTTTAAGTCGGCATCGCTGCCGCCACTAATGCTCAGGGTAAGGTCTCTGCAGTTTAGGGTCAGTTTTACATCAGAACCGCCACTGGCTCTTACGTTCAGCTGGTCGGCCTTCATGGTATTTTGGGTGTATACATCAGAACCCCCGCTCGAGGTAAGGCTTTTGATGTTTTTGTAGTTCACATAGACCTTTATCGATTGGTTTTTGAACAGCCTGCTCCAGTTGATGCCCTCTTTGTATTTGATTACTACGCTGCTGCCGTTTTGTTCTACCACCACATCCTTAATTACATCGTCGTTGCCTTTGATGGTAAGGCTTTCGGTGCCACCTTGGGTCAGGTACATGTCAATGCCGCTGCTTACGGTAAGTTGGTCAAAGCTTTTTACGCTTACGCTTCTGTTGCCTTGGGCATAGGCCAAGCTAAGGCCAAAGCCAAAAGTTGCTATTAAAAGGAGGCTGATTTTTCTGATACTGGTCAATTTCATGATTCTTTTTGCTTTAGGGTTTGTAATGATTAGACGCCGATGCCTGCCAAAACGTTGCAGGATTTGCTAAAAATAATTTTTTGTATTTGATTTTGAGGTTTAATTTGTTCTTTTGTAGGCAAGATCAAACAATTTCATTATGCCCGAAAACCAGGTACTTATTCTAGATAAACAGCAGATTGCGCAGAAGATCAATCGCATTGCCTATCAGATTTTGGAAGACAATTTAGGAGAGAAGGAGCTGGTGCTGGCTGGAATTTGGGACCGTGGCTACAAACTGGCCCTGCGCCTGCAAAAAGTACTGCAGGAAATCTCAAGCTTCAACCTGATCTTGTTGCGGGTAGACCTCGAAAAACAAAGCAGCAAACTGGTGGCCAAAACCGACTTGCCCGAAAGCGTATGGAAAAACAAAGTGGTGATCTTGGTTGATGATGTGCTCAATAGCGGCAAAACATTGGCCTATGGCTTGGGTGTGTTTTTGAATACCCCACACAAAAAAATCCGCACGGTGGTATTGGTAGATAGAAGCCATAAAATATTCCCGATTGCTACAGATTTCGTTGGATTGGAACTTTCTACCATTTTAAAGGAGCATGTTGACGTGGTAATGGATGTAGAAGGCGAAGAAGACCGTGTTTACCTCAGCTAAGATGGTTTGTTGCCAACTAAGCCTTTAGATAAAGTTGAATTTGGGATGACGCGAAGGCCAAAGAGGCTGTACTCAACCTCACCTTTTTTATGTATTTTTGTGAAAAATAACAGAGCGCAGGATGGAGTACAATTTAAACGTTACGATTGACAAGTCGTCGGGTTTCTGCTTTGGGGTAGTATACGCCATTGATATGGCCGAAGATATCCTCGACCATGAGGATTACCTCTATTGCCTGGGCGATATTGTACACAACGACGAAGAAGTAGAACGCTTAAAAGCTAAGGGGCTACGCATTATCGACCACGAGCAGCTGCGTCAGCTTTCTAACGAAAAAGTACTCATCAGGGCGCACGGCGAAGCCCCCTCAACTTATGAGTTGGCCCTCAATAACAACCTCACGCTGATCGATGCTTCTTGTCCGGTGGTACTCAAACTGCAGAACCGGATTAAAAACTCGCACGACGATAAAGAACAGATCCTGATTTTTGGCAAGCATGGCCATGCCGAAGTGATTGGCCTGCAGGGGCAGACTGATGGCAAAGCCATTGTTTTTCAAGACCTGGCCGAACTCGACTCGCTGCAGCTGCCCAATAAGTTTACCTTGTACAGCCAAACCACCAAGAGTACCGATAAATTCTACCAGATTAAGGAAGAGTTGCTCCATAGGGGCTATGAAGTAAAAGCCAACGATACCATTTGCCGCCAAGTTTCTAATCGTTACGAAGAACTGGAAGATTTTGTGGCCGGTTATGACAAGATCGTTTTTGTATCAGGTAAAAAATCGTCGAACGGCAAAGTGCTCTACGATGTATGCAAAAAGCACAATGACAATTCTTACTTTATCTCCAATGTAGAAGAATTGGACAAAAACTGGTTCTCTCCAAGCGATAAAGTAGGCATCTGCGGTGCTACCTCAACCCCGATGTGGCTTATGGAAAACGTAAAAACCACACTAGAGGCTTACTAGGCAAATCAAGAAATTTGTTTATGTCAATCCGTTCGACCATTTTCTTCGTAGTACAATTAATTAAGATTAAATTAAGATGATGTTGAAGAAACGCTTTCTACTTTTTGTTTTTCTGATTTCCTCTGTTCATGTTTTTGCCCAAAATGCTATGGTAAAGGGTAAAATAACCGATGTTTTTAGCAATCAGCCCTTAATGGGGGTAAATGTGGCCATACAGGGCAAACAGCAGGTTGCTATCTCGGATAGTTTAGGTAATTATACGCTCAATGGCCTGTTGCCCGGTGTTTATAATCTTCAGTTCAGTCTTGTAGGTTACCAATCGAAGGCGGTATTTGATGTTTTGGTAAGCAATGCCAGGCCAATGACCATGGATGTTGCCTTGGAGGCCGAGGTTAGCAAGCTGAATGAGGTGCTTATCCAAAGGCCAAAATTTATCAAGCCTATAGAAAGCCCCTTGTCGCTCAGGACTATTGGAGCTACCGAAATTAAGCGAAATCCTGGAGGTAACCGTGATATTTCTAAAGTAATCCAGTCGTTGCCTGGGGTTTCGGCGCCGGTCAGTTTTCGCAATGACATCATTATTCGTGGAGGTGCACCAAACGAGAATCGCTTTTATTTAGATGGGGTCGAAATTCCGAACATCAATCATTTTACTACCCAAGGTTCCTCAGGCGGTCCTGTTGGGCTGATCAATGTCGATTTTATCAAAGAGGTCGATTTCTATTCAGGAGCATTTCCGGCCGCAAGAGGCAATGCGTTAAGTTCCGTATTCGAATTCAAGCAAAAAGATGGCAGTCAGGTAAGGCCAGAGGCATCGTTAACTTTGGGCTCTAGTGATTTTGCCCTGATGGGAGAGGGGCCAATCGGCGAAAAGACAAGCTATATGGCTTCATACCGCCTGTCTTATTTGCAAGGCCTTTTTAAGGTACTGGGCCTTCCTTTTTTACCCTCTTACCAAGATTTCCAGTTCAAGCTCAAAAGCCGTTTCAATACCAAGAACGAATTAACGCTATTGGGTTTGGGTGCATTAGACAAATCAGTGCTCAATTTTAATACGAAGCAAACGGAAAACAATCAGTATATCTTGGCCAATCTGCCCGAAAATAAGCAAGAAAACTACACCATTGGCGCGGTTTATAAAAATTACCGTTCAAAGGGCTTTTCAACTTTTGTGCTAAGCAGGAATTACCTGAGCAATAGGGCCGATAAGTTTCAAGATAATGACGAAAACAAACTGCAGACCTTGAATTATCGTTCTACCGAGACCGAAAACAAGCTACGGTTCGAAAATTCGTCGCTAGAAGGCAGCTACAAAATCAATTTTGGAGCAGGGATCGAAACAGCCAATTATACCACCAATAGCCTGCAGGTTTTGCCGGGAGGCACCGAAAACTATGCTTCAGAAATCGACTTGATCAAATATGGCGCTTTTGCACAAGTGAGCGCACCTTATCTGGACAATAAGTTAAACCTTTCGTTTGGATTAAGACTAGATGGAAATAGTTTTAATAGTGAAATGGGGAATCCGCTAAAAACGCTTTCTCCACGTTTTTCGGCATCGTATAACTTTAGCGAAAAAATAAGCTTCAACTTCAATACGGGCATCTACTATCAACTGCCTGCTTATACCGTGCTGGGCTTTAGGGAACAGACTGGTGGCGTATTGGCCAATGCCAATATCGACTATATCAGGTCGTCGCAACTGGTGGCAGGATTTGAATACAACACCCTCAAAAACACCAAGTTTACGGTTGAGGGGTTTTACAAGCACTACGGCAATTATCCAATGGTTAAGGTATTTAATGATGTTGTTCCCCTGGCTAATTTGGGTGCAGATTTTGGCGTAGTGGGCAATAAGCCTGTAATGGGGACCACCGAAGGCAGAAGCTATGGCTTGGAGTTTTTTGCCCAACAGCGCTTAAACCGGGGATTTTATGGTATTTTGGCGCTTACTCTTTTCAGGAGCGAATTCGAAGATAAGAATGGAGAATATGTGCAGTCGAGCTGGAACAACCGCTACATTTTGAGCATGACGGCCGGAAAGCTTTTGCCTCGGAACTGGGAAATCGGTGCTAAGCTGCGGTTAAGTGGCGGGGCGCCTTATACGCCTTATGATATAGCCTATTCATCATTAAAAAGTAATTATTCGGTTTTCCCGCAGGGAATTCCCGATTACGATAGGTTGAATGACAGTCGTTTAAAAGGTTTTTATCAGCTCGATGTAAGGGTGGATAAAAAGTACCCTTTTAAGAAATTTAACCTTAACGTATATTTGGACATTCAGAATTTAACTTATAACAAATACGAAACCCAGGCGCAGCTGGTGCTAGACCGAGATGCCAATGGTAATCCGCAAGATGCCTTGGGAGATCCAACACGTTTCAGAACAAAATTATTAACCAACACCAGTGGTAATATATTGCCAACAATAGGGGTAATCTTTGAACTATAATTATGGGAAAAAAGGGAGTTTTATTAGTCAATTTGGGTACGCCAGATAGTCCGGAAGTAAAAGACGTAAAGAAATATCTAGATCAGTTTTTAATGGATGGCAGGGTAATCGACATTCCCAAATTTAACCGTACCCTATTGGTTAAAGGCATTATCGTGCCATTCCGTAGCCCTAAAACCTCCAAGCTTTATAAGGAAATCTGGAACGAGAAAGGCTCGCCTTTGTTGTACTACAGCAGGATACAGGCCGCCATGCTGCAAGAGCAATTGGGCGATGGCTACCAGGTAGAGCTGGCCATGCGCTATCAAAACCCATCTATCGAAGCTGCCTTAGCCAAATTAAAGGCAGGCTTGGTCGAAAGCATCAAGGTAATTCCCTTGTTTCCGCAGTATGCCTCTGCAAGTACCGGCTCGGTTATGCAGCTGGTCATGGAACTGGTAGGCAAATGGGCTACTATACCGAACATCAGCTTTGTCAATTCTTTTCACGATAACCAGTTGATGATAGAGGTTTTTGCCGAAAATGCCAGGAAACATCGTCCCGAAACCTATGATCATGTTTTGTTCAGTTTTCATGGCCTGCCAGAGCGTCAACTGCTTAAATGCGACCATACTGGAAGCTATTGCCTAAAACATGAAGCTTGTTGCCAAACTTTAAACGATACCAATAAATTTTGCTATTCGGCCCAGAGCCATGATACGGCAAGGTTGTTGGCCCAAGAGTTGGGCATAGCCAAAGCAAATTATACCGTTTGTTTCCAATCTCGCTTGGGCAAAGAGCCTTGGGTACAGCCTTATACCACCGATGTATTGAAAAGGTTGGCTCAGGAGGGCAAAAAGCGTTTGTTGGTGTTTAGCCCCGCTTTTGTGGCTGATTGCCTGGAAACCCTTTACGAAATCACGGTGGAGTACCATGAGGAATTTAGGGAACTGGGAGGCGAACATGTACAGTTGGTTGAAAGCCTGAACGACCATCCTAAATTTGTAGAAGCCCTGGTTGCCCTGGCCAAAAGCTAAAAATTACAACTTCATTTCTTCTTTGATGTAACCGATAATCATGTCGGTAGCCCCCTTTTTGTTTTCGATGTAGGTTTTGGCTCTGTGTTTAAGTTCCTCCTCGCTTTTTAAGCTGTTAAAAGCATGGAGCAATTCGTTTTCATTGCCAATGCTTTGGGCTACGCCGATGGCTATTAGATCTTTGGCCTCCTGAAACTTGTCGTATTTGGGGCCAAAAATAACAGGTAAACCAAAAGCAACGGCTTCCAAAGTATTGTGAATGCCTGCACCAAAGCCACCACCGATGTAGGCTAATTTGCCATATT
Organism: Pedobacter sp. ASV12; assembly: GCF_016429155.1. Lineage (GTDB taxonomy): Bacteria > Bacteroidota > Bacteroidia > Sphingobacteriales > Sphingobacteriaceae > Pedobacter. The sequence goes on from NZ_JAELUC010000003.1 coordinate 113,717, forward strand.
GGTAAAGCGAAGAAAGCATGCCGATGTTGTCAATAATTAAGATTTTAGATTTTAGATTGGAGCTTTGGGCCAACGGAGAACCGAGGACTGAAAACTTAACCGCGTTTGGGAACAACAATTCGATTTCGGAAATATGCGAAGCACCGATTTCATGCGGTGCAATGATGAATTTCCAGTCTGGGTTTTGATTGGCCAGTGCCACCAATAGCTTCTCGTCGGCTGGCCATGTACTGCCTGCCACCAAAACAGGTTCTTGGCCACAAAAAGCCTCTATTTCAGGAAGCTGCTTTGGCCTTAGCGCATTTTCAAAAACTCGGTCGAAACGCGTATCCCCACTCAGGCTTACCCTGTTAATGCCGATTCCATGCAGGAGTTGAACGCTTTCCTCATTTTGGACAAAGAAATGTTTGACAAAGCCAAGCATTTTTCGGTAAAAGCCACCATAGGGCTTGAAAAAGAGCTGATTTGGCCTAAAAATTCCCGAAATGAGGTAAATTGGAATTTGTTGCTGATGCAGGGTTTTGAAATAGTGGTACCAGAACTCGTACTTGGTAAAAATAGCCAATCGTGGATTAACCAATGCCACAAATTTTTGGGCGTGGCTTGGCGTGTCTAAAGGCAGGTAGAAAATACCGTCGGCCAAAAGATAGTTTTTTCTGATCTCATAGCCCGAAGGCGAAAAAAAAGTAACCACAACTTTAACGTTCGGATATTGCGATTTCAGCTTTTCAAGTACCGGCCGTCCCTGTTCAAATTCGCCCAACGAAGCAAAATGATACCATATCGGTCTGTCGGCTGGATTTATTTTTTGTGCCATTTTTTCGAAGCTGTTTTTTCTTCCCGCAACAAAGAGTGCGGCTTTCGCATTGAACAGCGATGCCAATCTTACCAAAAGCCCATAAATGACAATCCCAATATTATAAATCCAAAGCATTTTGCATCTTAAATTCTTATCTTCGTCCGAAGATAAACGATTAAATTTAAAACCTTCAATTAATATATGAAGATCGCAGTAATTGGAACAGGATACGTAGGCTTGGTTACCGGAACCTGCCTGGCAGAAACGGGCAATAATGTCATCTGTGTAGATATTGACAAGGCTAAGGTAGAGCAGATGAAGAATGGCAAAGTGCCGATCTACGAACCCGGCCTCGACGTGCTGTTCCACCGCAACATCGAGCAGGGACGCTTGTCGTTCACTACCGATCTTGCCCACGCGGTCAAGGAATCGCAACTCATCTTCATGGCCCTGCCAACCCCTCCGGGCGGAGACGGCGCGGCCGACCTTTCGTACATCTTGGGGGCTGCTAAGGATATTTCGAAGCTGGTAACCGAGTACAAGGTGATCATCAACAAGTCTACTGTGCCAGTGGGTACGGCCGACAAGGTACAGGCCGTTTTTAACGAGAACACCCAGGTGGAAATCGATGTAGTTTCCAATCCGGAGTTTCTCCGCGAAGGCGTTGCGGTCGACGATTTCATGAAACCAGACCGTGTAGTGATTGGCACACGCAGCGAAAAGGCACAGAAACTGATGGCTGAGCTCTACGCACCCTATGTGCGCCAGGGCAACCCGATCTTCTTTATGGACGAACGTTCTTCGGAACTGACCAAATATGCCGCCAACTCGTTCCTGGCCACTAAGATTACCTTCATGAACGAAATCGCCAACCTGTGCGAAATTGTGGGTGCTGATGTTGACGCGGTGCGCAGGGGCATCGGCTCCGACGACCGTATAGGCAAGCGTTTCCTTTTTCCGGGCATCGGCTACGGAGGCAGCTGCTTTCCTAAAGACGTGCAGGCGCTGGCGATAGCCGCCGAAAGCAACAGCTATAATTTCCAGTTGCTGAAAGCGGTAATGCAGGTAAACGAGAAGCAAAAAACGATATTGGTAGACAAACTACTCAAATACTATAACGGCGACATCAAAGGCAAATCCTTTGCTTTGTGGGGATTGGCCTTCAAGCCAGAAACCGACGACATCAGGGAGGCGCCTGCTTTGTACATTATCGACGAGCTGTTGATCCGTGGTGCCAAGGTTACCGCATTCGATCCGGAAGCGATGGATAATGTAAAAGCCTTGCTAGGCAATAAAATCGACTATGCCAACAACCAGTACGAGGCTTTGCAAGGGGCAGACGCCTTGCTGATCGCTACCGAATGGTCGGTGTTCCGCAACCCGGATTTCGAAAAAATGGAAGGCCTCCTAGCCAATAAAACCATCTTCGACGGCAGGAACCTGTTCGACCTGCAGAAAATGGTAGACCTCGGTTATTATTACAACAGCGTTGGACGCAAACTGATCGTATAATGGAACGGAAAAGAGTATTGATTACCGGGGCAGCCGGATTTTTAGGCTCACACTTGTGCGACCGCTTCATCAGGGAAGATTTCCATGTCATTGCCATGGATAACCTCATTACCGGCGACTTGCGTAACATCGAGCACCTGTTTAAGCTGGAGAATTTCGAATTCTACCACCACGACGTGTCTAAGTTTGTGCACGTACCGGGCAACCTCGACTATATCCTGCACTTTGCTTCGCCGGCCAGTCCGATAGACTACCTGAAAATTCCGATCCAGACCCTCAAAGTGGGCTCGCTGGGCATCCATAACCTGTTGGGTTTAGCCAAGTCAAAACAGGCCAGGTTACTCATTGCCTCTACTTCGGAGGTATACGGCGATCCAACGGTCAACCCACAGCCCGAAGAATACTGGGGCAATGTAAATCCGGTAGGCCCGCGTGGCGTTTACGACGAGGCCAAGCGCTTTCAGGAAGCCATGACCATGGCCTACCATACCTTCCACGGGCTGGAAACCCGCATTGTGCGCATCTTCAACACCTACGGGCCACGCATGCGACTGAACGACGGGCGCGTATTGCCTGCTTTCATTGGGCAGGCGCTGAGGGGCGAAGACCTGACCGTATTTGGCGATGGCAGCCAGACGCGTTCGTTCTGTTATGTAGACGATCTAATCGAAGGCATCTATCGCCTGCTGTTCAGCGATTATGCGCTGCCGGTAAACATCGGCAACCCCGACGAGATTACCATGATGGATTTTGCCGAAGAGATCATCAAGCTCACAGGAACCGACCAGAAAATAGTCTGCAAAGACCTTCCGGTTGACGATCCCAAACAACGCCGTCCGGATATTACAAAAGCCAAGGAACTGTTGGGCTGGGAACCGAAGGTATCAAGAGCCGAAGGCCTGAAGATTACCTACGAGTACTTCAAATCGTTGCCCAAAGAAGCTTTGGTGAACAAAGAGCATAAAGACTTTAATACCTATAACAAACAATAAATCATATACCCTACCCGAAAAACAATGAAAAAGATTTTAGTAACAGGAGGAGCAGGCTACATTGGCTCGCATACCGTAGTTGAACTTTTTAATGCAGGCTACGATGTTGTCATAGTAGACGACCTGTCTAATTCGAACCCGAAAATTTTAGACCAGATCGAAAAAATCTCGGGCAAGAAGCCAGAGTTTGTCAAATTGGACCTCACCGACGAGCAGGGTGTACATGCCTTTGCGCAGGCGCACCAAGACATTAATGGCGTTATCCATTTTGCAGCTTTCAAGGCAGTTGGCGAATCGGTGCAGCAGCCCCTTAAATACTACAGAAACAATTTTTATTCGCTCATTAATATCCTAACGGCTTACCAAAACAACATTAAATTGGTGTTTTCGTCGTCGTGTACCGTTTACGGACAACCGGATGTATTGCCGGTAACCGAAAGCGCACCGGTAAAGAAAGCCGAGTCGCCTTATGGCAACACCAAGCAGATTGCCGAAGAAATTTTGGCCGAAACCTGTGCCGTAACGCCGTCGTTGAAAGTAATCGCCCTGCGTTACTTTAATCCGGTAGGTGCACATGCATCGGCGCTGATTGGCGAATTGCCTATTGGCGTGCCACAAAACCTAGTGCCGTTTATTACCCAATCAGCCATTGGCAAACGTGGTCCGATTACCGTTTTCGGCAACGATTATCATACGCCAGATGGTTCGGCCATCAGAGATTACATCCATGTGGTTGATTTGGCCAAAGCACACGTGGCGGCCATCAAAAGACTGGAAGACGGCGATGGCGCCAACTACGAAGTTTTTAACGTAGGCACAGGCAAAGGCTCATCGGTATTGGAAGTCATCCATGCCTTCGAAAAATCGACTGGTGTAAAACTGAATTATGTAATTGGTGCGCGCAGGGAAGGCGATATTGAAAAAACCTTTGGCGATGTGAGCTTGTCTAATAAGGTACTGGGCTGGAAAGCCGAACTTGGTGTAGAAGAAATGATGAGCTCGGCCTGGGCTTGGGAGGAATATTTGAAAGCAAATCCCTTTTAAATGAAATTAAGCGAGCATAAGGAACTTAAACAAGAAATTTTGGCATTGCCGCCAAAAGAAAAAGATAAGCTTTTGCTTCGCTTGGTGGGAAAAGACAAGGTGCTTACCGAGCGTCTTCATTTCGTGCTTTTAGAAAACGAAGAAGACCTAAAGCAACGTGTATCAGCCTTAAAGGAGAATATTGTTACAGTAATGCAGGGCCTTAAAACGTTAAAAAACCTAAATGCGAAAGAGGTACTGACCCAATTGCGTAAATTGGCCAAGCAGTTGAACCATAATTACAAGGTAACCAAGGCCAATTATGAAGAAGTAGAACTCAGGCTGTTTTTGGTTAACCATACGGAACTAGGTTTTAAAACCGGCCTTTTTTCGTCGTACAGGAACCACGAGCAGGTCTTAGCCAATTACTTTGTAAAGTATGTGCTGATGACGATCCGGAAGTTTAAAGGCTTGCACGAAGACCTCCAGTACGACTTGAGGGATGAAATGAACAAGATATTAACCAAGATATACCAAGGAAACATGGCAACAGTTGCCAAGCAACTGGACCTGCCCGAACAAGTATAAGTTATGAAGAAGATATTAATTACAGGTGGTGCGGGTTTTATTGGCTCGCATGTGGTACGCAGGATGGTAAACAACTATCCGCAGTACGAAATTGTAAACCTCGATGCTTTGACTTATGCCGGTAACTTGGCCAACCTGGCCGATCTGGAAGATAAAAGCAATTACCGCTTTGTCAAGATGGACATTACCAACGCGGTTGATATTAACCAGTTGTTCAAAACCGAAGACTTTGATGCGGTAATCCATTTGGCGGCCGAATCTCATGTAGATCGTTCCATTACCAATCCCTTGGCTTTTGTAATGACCAATGTAATCGGTACGGTTAACCTGTTGAACGCGGCCAGAGAATATTGGAAAGATAATTATGTAGCCAAACGCTTTTATCATGTAAGTACCGACGAGGTTTACGGTGCGCTGGGCGAAACGGGAATGTTTACCGAAAGTACGGCTTACGATCCGCATAGCCCATACTCGGCTTCGAAGGCAAGTTCAGATCACTTTGTTAGGGCCTATCACGATACCTATGGTCTTGATGTGGTGATTTCCAATTGCTCTAATAATTACGGCTCGCACCACTTTCCGGAGAAATTAATTCCCTTGGCTATTAATAACATCAAAAACAACCGGGCTGTGCCTGTTTACGGCAAAGGTGAGAATGTGCGCGACTGGCTTTGGGTAGAAGACCATGCCCGTGCCATCGATGTTATTTTTCACCAAGCCAAAAGCGGAGAAACCTACAATATCGGTGGGCACAACGAATGGAAAAACATAGACCTGATCCACTTGCTGTGCCGGATTATGGACCGCAAACTGGGGCGTGAGGCAGGCGAATCGGCCAAGCTCATTACTTTTGTAACCGATAGGGCGGGGCACGACCTTCGCTACGCCATCGATTCGACCAAGCTGCAAAAGGAGCTGGGTTGGGTGCCCAGCCTGCAGTTTGAAGAAGGCCTGGAAAAAACCGTAGACTGGTACTTGGATAACGAAGAATGGCTCAATAACGTAACTTCGGGCCATTATCAGGCCTATTATGCTAACCAATACAAAGGGAGGTAAGCTTGTTCGGGTTGTTTAAAAAGAAAAAGGAGCCTGAGTTTAACTTTTCCGCTATCGGAACGGATATGCACTCGCATATTATTCCGGGTATTGATGATGGCGCAAAAAACATCAACGATTCTTTGGCGCTGGCCAAACGCTTCAAGGCCCTGGGCTTTAAAAAGTTGGTAGCCACACCTCACATCATGGCCGATTATTACCGCAATACTCCCGAAACCATCCAAAAAGGATTGGATATCCTGAGAGAAGGCCTGCAGCAAAACGAAATCGATTTAGCAGTAGAGGCGGCTGCCGAGTATTATTTGGACGAAACATTCGAAAACAAGATCGCCAAGAAAAACGTACTGACCTTTGGCCAAAACTTCCTGCTTTTTGAGCTCTCGTTTGTTAATCCGCCACATAATTTGTTCGAAGCCATAGCCAAAATGCAGGATGCAGGCTATCAGCCTGTTTTGGCGCATCCAGAGCGTTACCCTTATTATCAGAATTCTTTAGAAAGCTACGAGCAGATCAGGGATACGGGCTGTATGCTGCAGTTGAATACCATTTCGCTTACGGGTTATTACGGCAAAGGCTGCAAACAGGCCGCCGATGAGCTGGTGGATAATTACTGTATTGATTTTTTGGGTAGCGATATGCACCATTTGCGCCATGCAGATGCCTTGAAAGAAAGCTTATACGTAGAGCGCCTACAAAATATCCTCTCGCAACCACAACTCAACAACCTTTTGCTTTAATAAGGTTTATGAGTTCATTGGTCATTAGATTGTTAAGGGCACGCTGCTATGACAATAGACCATTGGCCATCAGCCATTGACTATCAACTTCGGACCTCGGATTTCAGACTTTTCACAAGCCTACTCGTACCTCAAAGCCTCAACCGGATCCAGTTTCGAAGCTTTTTTGGCAGGGTAGTAACCTGAAACGATTCCCACGAATACGCAGATTACAAAGCCTCCACCGATAGACGACCACGGTACGATAAACGAACCGCCCATCATGCTCGAAATAATATTGCCGATGCCGATACCCAGCAAAATACCAAATGCACCACCGATCAGGCAAATTACGACGGCTTCAATCAAAAACTGCTTGCGAATTACGGCAGGGTTGGCACCGATGGCTTTTCTTACCCCGATTTCGCGGGTTCTTTCGGTAACCGAAACCAGCATAATATTCATCAGGGCGATAGAGGCGCCCAATAAGGTAATGGCGCCGATGGCCACGCCACCAATAACCACATACTTGAGGTTTTCGAACAGCGTTTGGGCAACAGCATCGCTTTTGGTGATTTCAAAATTGTTGGGTTCGCTTATTTTTACCTTTCTGATATTCCTGAATTCTGCGGTAGCCTCGCCAATAATGTTGTCCATCAAATCATTGTTGGGCACCATTACGGTGATGGTATAAGAAGGATTACTGTTGGCATTGATGAGCTTGGCCTTGAACAAGGGAATGTATACGGCCCGGTCGCTGCTGGGTCCCATGCTCGAACCCTTTGGTGCCAATACCCCAATTACCCTTAAGCGGTTGTTGCCCGCCATGATAATCTTGTCGATAGCAGGCTGGCCTTTGAACAAAATCTTTGCGATTTCGTTGCCGATAATGCAAATGTTGTTGTTGCTCAGTGCTTCGGCCGCATTAAAATTCCGCCCTTGCGAAAGTTCTAGGCCTAAAGAGCCCAATCCGTTTTCGTCAATCCCCTGGATGTTGGTGTTGGGGTTGGTTTTTTCCTGTTCGTATTTTACGGTAGAACCGAAAGTAGCATATACGCTAATGGCTACTTTGGCAGGCGTGTTCAATCGCTCCTTAAACGCAATGGCATCTTCGTAGCGGATAGACTTGAATGGTTTCGGACGTTTGCCCGAACCGCCAATACGGATGCCGGTGCCCCGGTTCCTGATGTTAAAAGAATTGGCGCCCATACTCGAAAATGCTTCGGTCATGCTTTTTTTGATCGCATCGATAGTGGTTAAGATGCCAACCAGGGCCGACAAGCCAATAGCAATAATCAATGCGGTAAGCAGGGTGCGCAGCCTATTGCTTTTAATGGATTGTAGTGCAAGCCTTACGTTTTCAGTATAAGTCATCAGATGGAGATAAAATTCGGTTGAGGATAAAAATAAAAAGTCCCGCTGTTAAGACAACGAGACCTGTTAAAATGTTACAAACAATCATGTGTTAAACCGAGAAACTCGTGCCGCAACCGCATGAGCTGGTGGCATTCGGGTTATTAAAGGTAAAGCCCCTTGCATTTAATCCGTCTTGCCAGTCTATTTGCATGCCCAAAAGGTACATTTGGTGTGCCTTATGCATGAATATTTTGATGCCGTCGATCTCAAATTCCTGATCGCCTTCTTTCTTTTGGTCAAAGCCCAAAACATAGCTCATTCCAGAGCAACCGCCGCCTTCCACACCAACGCGCAAACCAAAATCTTCGGTAATCTCTTGTTGGTCTTTCAGCTTTTTGATTTCCTTTGTTGCGGTTTCAGTAAAAGATACAGGCGCAAAAGCAGTTTCTACGTTACTCATAAAATTTAAAATTAGCAGCCCAGTTTGGCCCAATTGTTTTGGATGGCAATTAGGTTAGCAACTGTTCCAACCATTGAAAAAAATAAATTACTCAACAAATATAAATATAAATGCACATTTTTGTCCGTCGCACTTATTAATATTACGGTTTATAAACAAATAAAATGAACATTGCGCATTTTTTAACCCAAGCGGCCATCATGGGTCTGGGAGGCATTATTGCCGTAACAGTAGCTTATCTTTTGGTCAAGGGAGATATCCAGCATTACTTCAGGTTCAAATCGCTGGAGCGCCAAAAAGAGGAGCGCGCCACGTTATTGCCCTTGCGCTTGCAGGCCTATGAGCGGGTAATTATTTTTATCGAGCGCATTAACCCTGCAAACCTGCTGGTTCGTTTACACCAGTCGGGCATAGCGCTTTCGGCCTTGCAGGCCCTGATCATTAACGAGGTAAATGCCGAATACCAGCACAACATTACCCAGCAACTGTATATCAGTGCAGCAAGCTGGGACGTGGTGCGAAAGCTCAAGGACGATACCATTGCCATGATCAACAACACCGTAGAAGGATTACCACCAGAGGCCAGCGGTATAGATTTGAGTCGCAAAATACTGCTACACATGAGCAGCATCGAACAAAACCCCTACCAGCTAACCATAGATTTGCTCAAACAAGATATCCATATCCTGTTTTAGTGGCATGGCCATAGGCCACCTATATATTATAGTATAACCAAATAGATTAATTATGACGGAGAAAAAGTTCACCACCACTTCTGGTATTGAAATCAAAGATATATATACTGTTGCCAAGCCTTCGGATGAAATGCCTGGAAAGTTCCCTTTTACCAGGGGCATCCAAAAAGACATGTACCGGGGGCGTTTATGGACCATGAGGCAATATGCGGGTTTCTCTACCGCCGAAGAATCGAACAAAAGATACCACTACCTGTTGGCGCAAGGCACCATGGGGTTGTCGGTAGCTTTCGATTTGCCTACGCAGATCGGTTATGATTCGGATCATGAAATGGCCGAAGGCGAAGTAGGAAAGGTAGGCGTGGCCATCGATTCGCTGAAGGATATGGAAATCCTTTTTGATGGCATCGAGTTGCAGCAAATTACCACTTCCATGACCATCAATGCTACGGCTTCGATTTTATTGGCCATGTACATTGCCTTGGCCAAAAAGCAGGGAGCGAACTTGAAGGAAATTTCGGGAACCATCCAAAACGATATTTTAAAGGAATATGCCGCTAGGGGAACTTATATCTATCCGCCTAAGCCTTCCATGCGCATCATTACCGATATTTTTGAATACTGCAGCAAGGAAGTGCCCAAATGGAATACCATTTCTATTTCAGGCTACCACATCCGCGAAGCCGGTTCTACGGCAGTGCAGGAGCTTGCCTTTACCTTGGCCAATGGTAAAGCCTATTTAAATGCCGCTTTAGAAAAAGGCTTGGATATTAATGTATTTGCCAAGCGTTTGTCGTTCTTCTTTAATTGCCATAACAATTTCTTTGAAGAAATTGCCAAGTTCCGTGCGGCACGCCGCATGTGGGCGCACATCACCAAGGCCTTGGGCGCAACAGACGAGAAGGCCATGATGCTGCGTTTCCATACGCAAACCGGGGGATCTACCTTAACGGCACAACAACCGCTAAACAATGTGGTGCGGGTAGCCAACCAGGCTATGGCCGCCGTGTTGGGCGGTACACAATCGCTACACACCAATGGCTACGACGAGGCGCTTTCGCTTCCTACCGAAGCCGCGGCCAAAATCGCCTTGCGCACTCAGCAGGTTATTGCTTTCGAGAGTGGCATTACCGATACGGTTGATCCTTTGGCGGGCTCTTATTTTGTAGAAAGCCTGACCGATGAAATCGAGGCGGCAGCTTTGGCCTATATCGATAAGATCGATGCCATGGGCGGTTCGGTCAATGCCATCGAAAATGGCTACATCCAACAAGAGATTGCCAACTCGGCCTACCAGTACCAAAAGGAGATTGAAAGTGCCGAGCGGATCATTGTGGGGGTGAACAAATTTACCCAGGAAACCGAGGCCTTAACCGAGGTGCTCAACATCGACGAATCGATCAGGACCATACAAACCGAGAAGCTCAACAAGCTCAAGGCCGAGCGTAATAACGATGCGGTGAAAATTAGTTTGGAAAATTTGAAGGAAGCGGCAAAAACGGAACGGAATTTGATGCCTTATATCTTGGCTGCAGTAGAGGAATACGCCACTTTGGGCGAAATTGCCGATAGCCTCAGAAGTGTGTTCGGAGAGTATTAAATTGGGGTTAAAAAATAGTTATCCACATAAAAAATTTAGGTTAACTAGTTTATGCTACTGCTGATGAAGTACTTACAAATTAATTCAAAATTTTGTTTTTTTTGTTGATAATTTTTTGAATATTCGATGTCTCGAAAGGGCACATCCGTAATGCCCTTCTTAGAACTGAAAACCAACAAATTACAGAATTACAATGGAAAAAACTTGTACAGAAGTATGGAAGAACTGTCTTCAAATTATTAAGGATAACATTCCGAACCAAAGTTTCAAAACCTGGTTCGAACCGATATCAGCACTTAAATTGGAAGGCAAAGTTTTAACCATACAAGTGCCTAGTTTATTCTTTTACGAGTGGTTGGAAGAACACTATGTTGGCTTGCTTCGCAAAACGGTAAAGAAGCAATTGGGAGATGAGGGCCGACTGGAATATAACATCGTAGTAGACAAGTCGTCTAACTCGGGTTCTCCCTACACCACCAACATGCCTTCTAACGGAAATGGCGCTGAAGCAAAGATCCAATCGATGCCCATCCCGGTAGCTATTAATAAAGACATTAAAAACCCTTTTATTATACCAGGCCTTAAAAAGCTGAACGTAGATCCGCAGTTAAATCCGAACTATACTTTCGATAATTACATTGAGGGCGATTGCAACCGCTTGGCTCGCTCTGCCGGTTATGCCGTAGCCGCAAAACCTGGAGGTACCTCGTTCAATCCACTGATGATTTATGGTGGCGTAGGTTTGGGCAAAACCCACCTGGCGCAAGCCATTGGCAACGAGATCAAGCGCAACATGCCCGATAAACTGGTGATTTATGTGTCGTGCGAAAAGTTCTGCCAACAGTTTGTCGACTCGTTAAAGAATAATACAATCAACGATTTTGTGAACTTCTACCAAGCCATGGATGTTATCATCATGGACGATGTACACAATTTCGCAGGCAAAGAAAAAACCCAGGATATCTTCTTCCACATTTTTAACCATTTGCACCAATCGGGCAAACAGGTAATCCTAACCTCTGATAAGGCACCTAAAGATCTGGCCGGTTTGGAAGAGCGCCTGTTGAGCCGTTTCAAATGGGGGCTTTCGGCCGACTTGCAGATCCCTGATTTGGAAACCCGCATTGCCATCCTGAAGAAAAAGATGTATGCCGATGGCATCGAACTGCCGGGAGAGGTGATCGAATATGTAGCGCACAACATCGATAACAATGTGCGTGAGCTGGAAGGTGCCATGGTTTCGCTATTGGCGCAATCGACCCTGAACAAAAAAGACATCGATTTGGCCTTGGCCAAGCAGATGCTGAAGAACTTCATCAAAAACACTTCGAAAGAAATTTCGATGGAGTATATCCAGAAACTGGTATGCGAATATTTCGAGGTGCCGGTTGACATGGTGAAATCGCAAACCCGTAAGCGCGAAATTGTACAGGCTCGTCAAATTTCTATGTATTTGTCGAAAAGCCATACCAAATCTTCGCTTAAAACCATTGGGGCTTTCTTTGGCGGACGCGATCACTCTACCGTAATCTATGCTTGCCAAACGGTAGAAGACCTGATCGAAACGGATAAGAAGTTCAAAGCTTACGTTAACGATATCCAGAAAAAACTGAAGATGAGTTAATATATATTGGGAAATTATAATTCAACAGAAACCCCGTTCAGATTCTATATCAGAACGGGGCTTTTTGTTTAGGAGCCCTTGGGTTCGATCTGTTTGTAAAAAGCTTCCCGATAGGCGTCGCCCAAAGGAATGACTTCGCTGCCTATAAAAATACGATTGCGTTCTATGCTTTTGATCTTGCCTATGCCCACGATATATGATTTGTGTACGCGGGCAAACTGTGCAGATGGCAATTGCTCTTCCAGCTTTTTAATGTTCTGCAAGGAAACGATTTTTTCGGTTTCGGTATAAATAGTGACGTAATTTTGCAGGCCCTCTGCATATAAAATGGTGTGGAGGTCTATCTTTACCAATTTGTACTCGCTCCGTACAAAAATGTAGTCGGCTGGCTTGGCATTGGACAAGGGCAAGCTGGTATTTGTTGGAACTGTTCTTTCCAATACCTCTTTCGCTTTTTGTACGGCTTTGTAAAAACGTTCGAAAGCGATGGGCTTGAGCAGGTAGTCGATGGCGTCGTTCTCAAATCCGTCTAAGGCATACTCGGCGTAAGCGGTAGTTAAAATAACCTTGCATTTGCCTTGTGCAATCTTCATCAGCTGTATGCCTGTGAGCTGGGGCATCTGGATATCCAAAAAAACAAGATCTATCTTTTCGTCCATGATCAGTTGCAGGGCTTCCAAGGGATGCGTGGTGCTATGTACCAGCGTTAAAAAGGAGATTTGGCTTACATAATCGGTGAGGATGTCGATGGCCAACGGCTTGTCGTCTATGATAAGGCACCTGATCATTGCAAGTTGATTTGAAGTATAATGGTAAATGTAGTGTTTTCATCGCCAATGTCCAGCGTATGTTGTTGCGGATAAATGAGGCTAAGCCTTCTTTGCACGTTGCTAAGTCCTATGCCACCGGTCTTGTCTTTCTGGTGGTGGTTTTTGAGGTTGAAAACTTTGAAGACCATGTGCTGGCCGGTAATACCCATCTGGATTTGTATGGGGTTTTCACGATCGTCGAATACGCCATGCTTAAAGGCATTTTCAACAAAGTTGATCAAGATGAGCGGTGCAATTTTTAGGCCTTCGGTATGGCCTTCTACCTTAAAGTCGATATAGGCATTTCCCTTTTGGCCAATTTTATGCAGTTCGATCACGTTGTGCAGGTAGCCGATTTCCTTATCCAACGGTACCAATTGCTCGTCGCTTTCCTTGAGCATGTAGCGCAGCAGGGCCGATAATTTGAGTACGGCTGCAGGGGCATCGTCAGAACGGCGATAGGTGAGGGCATAAATATCGTTTAAGGTGTTGAACAAAAAGTGCGGATTGATCTGCGATTTGAGGAAGGCTAGCTCTGTGGTTATTTTTTCCTGTTCCAGTTCCTTCTTTTTGCGATTGCTGATGTACCATTCGTTGATGAAGAAAAAAATAAGGCCATAACTGAAGTAACTATATAAAGAATAGAGCAAGGCATTTTTGATGTACCAGGAAGTTTCGGGGATATTGCCAAAGTAATTGTCGAAATCCAAATAGGGCTTGAGCACCCAAAATTCGATTATATAACGGTAGCCGACAATAAAAATACAAAGGGCAAGGGTGGCTAAAATGCTTTGGATCCATTTTTTGTGTCTGAAAGCCAGGGGCGCGATCCAATAAGCCACGCCGTAAAAAACAACGATGCCCGAAAACAAATAGCCCAAGTTTACCCCAAGGTATTTGGCAAAAAGCGCAAAAGAATTGATATCGTTGCTATAAGACCGGTAAGCCTTGCTAAAGTATTTGGGCAGTAAATCGTTTAAAAGAAACACTGTCCACACCAGTACATGCAAGCCGATTTTGTATTTTTTCTGCATCAGCCAAATATATCATCAATTAACCAATTGGACGAGCAAAATACACCAACGCCGTTTTTTTAGGTACAAACCGGCAAAGACATGGGTTGTTATTCGATTAAGGCGTTGGTCAATACATTTGGTCGGTTGGTCAATTTAAGCGGGTTGCTTTGGGGCAGGGCATACATCTTTGCCCAAAAAACCAATCGAATGAAAAAGATCAAATTATTGGCACTTGCTTTTTTACTGATGAGCAGTGCACGAGCCCAACAAAAACTGATTGTTAAGGTTCATCCCGGCGTAGAGCTGTTTACCATTGTCCAAATCCTGGCCGACAAATTTCCAGCACCCAATCCGTCTGCCTATAGCAAAGAAGTGATGGATTATTTTGGCAAATACAAGGAGCATCCGGCAGTGCTTAAGGTAAAAAGCTTTAACAAGGTTTATACCGATTTGACGGAACTGGGTTGGACCATGAGCGATTTTCCGAACATCAGGATTTACGAGCCTACCGAAGAACTGAACTGGTATAAAAACTATGGCAAGGAAAATGTGCTGGAGTATATCAGGCTGTGCAAGGATTTTTTTAGAGATACCAAGTTTTGGGATTTTTATCAGGCTCATGCCAAACAGTACGAAGAATGGGGGCAAGGCATTAAACAAAACGTAAGCGATAGCGGTACCATGCAGCAGCTGCAGCAATTCTACGGCTTTAACACTGATGTAACCTGGTACATCTGTATCGATCCGCTAAACAGCTGGGGTTCGCATGCCATTACCACTAAAAACATCAATCCACAGTTCAGCAATATGGTTGTGTACAATACGGGTTATTTCAATACCAAATCAACTGTGGCCGACAAGCCTTTTTTCGAATACAAAGGTTTCGATTATTTGGTGTGGCACGAAGGAAGCCATATATTTTTAGAGCCTTCTTTTAAAAAGTACAAAAAAGAGATCGACGCAATGGCTTATCTCTATAACAAAGACGATGAGGGCATGAAACGAAATGGCATCGGTTCGTGGGAATATTGCCTCAACGAAAATATGGTCAGGGCAATTGTAGGAAGCCTATACAAAAAGTATCGTACCGAGAGAGAATTTAAAAGGCAGGTTGCCAGAGAAACGGCCAGCGATTTTATTTATGTAGAAGATCTGGTGCCATTTATTATTGATAATTACGGAGAGGGGAAAAAATATACCAAATTTGAAGATTTCTTCCCGGCTATGCTGCAGATGCTCAAAGAGAAACATCCGCCGGTTGGTAAGTAGTATAATTACCCATAAGTTGACAGGTTTATGTTGGTCCGGAAAACATTTCCGGACCAACATAATAACTGCGGATTTGTAATTCGCATTGCATCGGGCGATTTGTTAAGCTGTGGCTTACTCAGCGTTTCACTTCTTCGCAATGCACATTACGCTATTCGCAATACTAAATTTTCATCAAGCCATAAAAAAGTGCGGCCGCGTGGAGCGCCTGGTCTATTTTGTTGTCGGCCAGCAATTGCTTGACTTCTTCAATGGTGTATTCTTCTACGTTTAAAATCTCGTGCTCATCCAAATGCTGTTCGTGCGTTTTTGTGCCTCCGGTTAGCAAGTAGGTAAAAGTTCTGTTGGTGGAGGTTGCCGGATTGGGATAAAGCGTTGCAATCAGTTCGCAGGTTTCGAAACTGTAGCCTGTTTCTTCCAGCAGCTCGCGCTTGATGGCTGTTTCGGGATCTTCGCCATCGTCTATTACGCCACCCGGAATTTCGAGCGAAACGATCTCTGCCGCAAAGCGGTACTGGCGCACCATAATGATTTTATTTTCCTTGGTCAGGGCAATCGCGTTTACCCAATTTGGGTATTCGAGTACATAATAATCGTCTTTCACCGTTCCGTTGGGCAGCTTGCAGGTGTCTACGCGCAAAGTTGCCCATTTTTCTCTAACCAGGTATTTTGAGGCGAGTTTCTGCCACTTTAAGATTTCCATGTTTGTTATAGGTATTGTTGTATACTATCTTGCCGCTTCAAATTGGCCAAATGCACTGTATGATGTTTGCTTGCCAATGTTTGATAAACGAGGACAAGCCTGGTGGCCAAAAGTTTGTTGGCCAAAGGTTCTCCATTCGGATCGATTTCATTGAACAGAAACTGACCCAGCATATCCAATTTCTCGGCGGGCCAATCGCTTTGTTCGAGCCAAAGTCCAAAGGCATCGGGTTCTGAAGCGTACAGTGTTTCTGGTTTTAGGCCAAAGCTCGAAGCCAATGTTTGTTGCAGGAGCTCATCGGAAGCCACAAAATCGCCATCCTGCTTAAGACCTATGATACGAGCCAAAACCTGGGCAAGTTTTTCTATTTCTGCTGTAATGAGGTCTCTTCTGTACATGTTGAGCACTGTAAAATTGTAATGGTTTAGGGTTGTAACGTTAAAGCGGTTGTTGAGGCCTAACTAAACACTACCAGCTGCCGCTGCTGCCGCCACCGCCAAAACTGCCTCCGCCGAAGCCTCCAAATCCTCCACCTCCGCCAGAGCCCCCGCCGAAACCTCCTCCAAATCCTCCGCCACCAGAGCCGCCGCGGCCTCCACCTAAGAGCATGCTCCAGAAAAACGCATCAGCAACGCCTCTGCCGCCAATCACCTGACTGCCATTACCGCCTCCGCCTTTGCGAATGATGAGAAAGATAACAACAATGATAATCAGCACAATGATACCTGCTGTGCCTTTGCCACCAGGTGTTTTAGCTTTGGGATTGGTGTTTTTGTATTCGCCTTTGATGAGCGAGATGATCGAATTGGTTCCGACATCAATGCCACGATAGTAATCGCCGTCCTTAAAGTAGGGTTTGATGTCGTTTTCAATGATCCGTTTGGTGTATACATCTGGTAAAGCACCTTCAAGACCGTAGCCTGTTTGGATGGAAAGCTTCCGATCGCCCAGGGCGATTAAAAGTACAACGCCATTGTTTTTCGTTTTGTCGCCGCCAACGCCCCATTTCCTGCCCAGTTCCAACGCATACTCGTTAATGTCGTAATCGCCCACCGATTTTACGATCACAACCGCAATCTGGTTGGAGGTAGAATCATCGAAAGCAACCAATTTTCGTTCTAGATTGGCAATTTGTTCGACGGTTAGGGTTTGGGTATAATCGTTGACCAAGGTAGTGGGCTTAGCCGGAAAATCCTGGGTAAAACCAAGGTGATAGCTTAATGCTAAGACAAAAAAGATGATGAGTTTCTTCATTTGGTGGTTTTTTCTGCCTGGTCTATAAATACAATATCGTTAGGCAGCTCATTGACATCGCCATTTTGATAAGGAAAATACAGCGCCAGTTTTTCGCCTGCCAAAGAAATTCCCGCAATCAGGCCATCTGCCAAATTGCCACTCATGAAATGTGCTTTCATGGCCACTTGTGCGGTTTCCCAAAAATCGTCGGGTACCAGTTTGTCGATACCGCGATCGCCGATGATGGCAAATTTATGGTCTTCGTGAGCCAGATAAATCAATACGCCGTTATGGTGCGAGGTCTTGTCCATGCCCAGTTCTGCAAAATATTGAGTGGCCCGTTCTATGGCACTACCATGGCAATGTTTTTCAACGGCTATCCTTATTTCGCCCGAGGTTGCTTTTTCTGCTTCGGCTATGGCGTTGGCTATCTGTTCTTGTTCTTGTGTACTGAAAAGAGGCATGTGTGTATTTTTATAAGAAAGGGTAATGCGTGTTTTGGTTTAAAACAGGCATTACCCTAAAATGTTGGGTCGGTAACTAAAATTCTACTTTAGGAGCGTTTTGGGCGCCAGCATCGGCTTTGAAGCCTGCTTTAGGGCTAAAACCGAACATTCCTGCTGTTAAATTATTAGGGAACGATCTTACTTTGGTATTGTAAACCTGTACCGATTCGTTAAAATCCTTGCGGGCAACGGTAATGCGGTTCTCGGTGCCTTCCAATTGGGCAGACAAGTCCCTGAACTGATCGGTAGCTTTTAGTTCCGGATAGTTTTCGGTCAATACCATCAAACGGCCTAGTGCTTGGCTAATCTGGCCTTGTGCCGCCTGGTATTTTTCGATGTTCTCTTCGGTAAGCTTGTTAGGGTCAACCGTAATTTGGCTGGCTTTTGAACGAGCTTCGATTACCGCAGTTAAAGTGCCCTGCTCAAATTTGGCCGCGCCTTTAACGGTACTCACCAAGTTAGGGATCAAATCGGCCCTGCGTTGATACTGGGTTTCAACCTGGTTCCATTTGGTTTTTACGTCTTCGTCTAATTTTACAAGACCATTATAACCACATCCGCCAATTAAAGCTAACAAAGCCACAACTACGACTATTCCTATTACTACGTTTTTCATTTTGTTATTTTGTTTTTAGGTTTCTATTTCAAATTAGATAGCAATATCCATACCTTGTTACTAAAGAAGACAAATTGCTGACAAGTTGCCATATCCCCAATTGTAACAGGTTCAAACTAAGGTAGTAAAAAGATAGCATATTTGGGAGAGATAAGCCGTAACCTGGTTCAGGATGTATAGATAATTAGCTATCAATTTAGTAATTTTGTATTATTCGGGATAAAAACCCGGCTAGCCTTTATGCAAAAAGAAATCGAAATTACCATTGTCCCAGAACAGGTGGGCAATCCAGCAGCTATTCTGGTTCAATTGGCTAAAGCCCTAAACGTTAAAGCAGACACGATCAGGCACCACCAGGTGCTGAAACGCTCTATCGACGCCCGGTCGAGGAGGGGCGTGGTATACCGTTTGCAGGTTCGGGCCTATATTAATGAAGAAGCACCGGTACCAGAAAAACTGGCAAGCTATCCTAAAGTGAAGGATACCAGGCGCGTAATCATTGTAGGCGCTGGTCCGGCTGGCCTTTTTGCGGCCTTGCAATGCATCGAAAACGGATTGAAGCCCATTGTGGTAGAACGCGGCAAGGACGTGAAGCAGCGTCGGCGCGATTTGGCCGCCATCAATAAGCAAGGCCTAGTCAACACCGAATCTAATTATTGCTATGGCGAGGGCGGGGCAGGGACCTATTCTGATGGCAAGCTCTACACCCGTTCCAACAAGCGTGGCGATATTAATAAGGTATTGCAACTATTTGTGGCGCATGGCGCAACTGAAGATATCCTAATTGATGCCCGCCCTCATATCGGAACCAATAAGCTGCCACAAATTATTACGGCCATCAGGGAAACCATCCTCCAGGCCGGAGGAGAAGTGCTGTTTGATGCCAAGCTTACCGACCTGATTTTAGCCAATGGCGAGGTTAAGGGCATTGTGGTTAACCAAGACCAGGAGCTGCTTGCCGATTCGGTCATCCTGGCAACCGGCCATTCGGCTAGGGATATTTACGAGTTGCTCAACCAGAAGAACATCCTGATTGAGGCTAAGCCCTTTGCGCTCGGCGTAAGGATTGAGCATCCCCAACAGATTATAGACAGTGCCCAATATCATTGCGATGTGAGAAGCGAGTTTTTGCCACCAGCCTATTATAGTATGGTAGAACAGGTAAAGGCCAGAGGCGTATTCTCGTTCTGCATGTGCCCCGGAGGTATCATTGCGCCATGCGCTACAGGTTTGGATGAAATTGTGGTGAATGGCTGGTCGCCTTCCAAAAGAAACAACCCCTTTGCCAACTCGGGTACGGTGGTTCAGGTTACGCTCGACGATGTGCAGGGCTACGACCCCTTGCGGATGTTGAACTTCCAGTCGGAAATAGAACACTTGGCATTTGAAGCCGGTGGAGGCCATTTGGTGGCGCCCGCCCAACGCATGGTCGATTTTGTAGAAAACAAGCTTTCGATCTCGCTTCCTAAAAACTCTTACCTACCGGGAACCAAAAGCGTAATGCTGGATAATATCCTGCCCGACTTTGTAGCGTCGAGCCTAAAAGCCGCGTTGCCCTTGTTCGGTAAGAAAATGAGAGGCTATTATACCAACGAGGCCATACTGGTAGGTGTGGAAAGCCGTACCTCTTCACCGGTTCGTATTCCGCGCGATAAGGAAAACTACCAGCATCCGCAGGTTAAGGGTTTGTATCCTTGTGCCGAAGGTGCCGGTTATGCCGGAGGGATTGTTTCGGCGGCGATAGATGGGATCAATTGTGCCAATGCCATTTTAAACAATTCATCTTCGTAAACGTTAATAGTTTATGATCAATTTAGCAGACGAACTTAGCAAGGCTTATAATGGCGATCCATGGCATGGAAGCAATACGCTCGATTTGCTTAGGGCAGCCAATGCCGAAAAGGTTTTTACCCATCCCATTCCCGATGCGCATTCTATTGCCGAGCTGGCGTTGCATTTAACGGCTTGGACCGAAGAAACAATAGCTAGGATAAATGGCCATCCGGCTAAGGAACCGGCACTTGGCGATTGGCCTGTTCCGAACGAAAATTCTGCCGAGGAATGGGAACGGATCTTGAATGGATTTAAGGTGGCGAATGAAAAATTGATTGCCCTTTGTGGCCAACTGGGCAGCCATCAATGGGATGCCGCAACAAAAGATGAGCGTAATCCAACCTTGGGCACCGGCGTGAACAATGCCGAACTGATCAATGGTCTGGTGCAACATCATGCGTACCATGCCGGTCAAGTAGCCTTATTGTTAAAGTTTTAATAACCTATTTATATCATTTAAACCAAGCCATACATGAAAGACATGAAGAAGACACTGATTATAGGCGCTACCCCAAATGAAGATAGGTATGCCTACCGTGCCGCACAGCAGCTAACCGCAAAAGGGCATCCGATTGTGAACATAGGAATTAAACATGGAAAGGTTGCAGGCGTAGAAATAGAAAAGCCCGGACAGATTTACACCGACATAGATACCATTACCTTATATATAGGTCCGGCTTTGCAGAATAGTTATTATGGTTATATCCTGCAAACCAAACCCAAACGCGTAATTTTTAATCCTGGAACCGAGAATCCCGCATTGGAACAAGCGCTCAAGGAACATGGAATAGAGCCTGTAGAAGCATGTACCTTGGTGTTGTTAAGCATTGGACAGTACTAGCTTGAAGAGGGCTTTTAATGATTGGAGATGGGGTGCGAGAAATTGCATCCCATTTTTTCTTGTTGTAAATCATACACTTACTAAAAATAACGAAATTTTATTGTTCTGTTGTTTTTAGATTAAAAAACAATTTCTACCTTTGCACTCCGCTTCGGAAGGAAGGGGGCTAAAGATTGAAAGGATTTGAAAACATGGATAGCTGGCTTAGGCAGGCTATTATTGAACAAAGAGCGTTAATCTATTGAATAGCAGAAAGGGAAAATAAATTTTAAAATTTATTTTCGGGAAACGAAAAAGTTTTCTACCTTTGCAACCCGCTTCGGAAGGAACGGAAAACCCGGAAGGGGAGTTTGAAAGGCAGAAAGGGAAAAGAAAAAAAATAAAATTTTTTTCTTGGAAATCAAAAAGAAGTTTCTACCTTTGCAATCCCAAACGAAACGGGAAGTTCACCGACGGATGTCGGAAGGACAAAACAAAAGAAAGATTGAAATAAGCGAGAGGAGTTGAGGAGCATTAAGGCCGATACAAAACAAGCTTAAAGATATAACAGATTGCCGAGAGGTTAAATCGAAAAGTTCATTAAAAGGATATCATTTTTATACAACGCAGCGAGGCAAACATTTAGTACACAAAGTACATGTGGTCTCGATGTTTCTTAAGTCTAATTCTAACAGACAATTTTTATTAGAATAATAAGACTATTTAGAATAACAAAATAGTCAGAGATTCAAACACAACATTTTACAATGGAGAGTTTGATCCTGGCTCAGGATGAACGCTAGCGGCAGGCCTAATACATGCAAGTCGAGGGGTATGGCGGTGCTTGCACTGCCAGAGACCGGCGCACGGGTGCGTAACGCGTATGCA
>NZ_JAELUC010000372.1 GCF_016429155.1 Pedobacter sp. ASV12
CCCCCCCCCCCCCCCCCCCCCCCCCCCCCCCCCCCCCCCCCCCCCCCCCCCCCTTTTTACTCCTCCCCCCCCCACCTACATATACACATGTCGTGGTTCGTCGGCAGCGTCAGATGTGTATAAGAGACAGCCAAAGTGCGCGGAATGGGCGTAGCAGTCATGACCAAAATATGAGGCGGAACAGTATTCTTCCTCCACAGCTCGGCCCCATGTCGAACGCAAAACCGTTTGTGGTACGGAACTCCCTTGCCCTGTCTCTTATACACATCTCCGAGCCCACGAGACAGTACTCATGATCTCGTTTTCCGTCTTGTGCTTGAAAAAGGGGGGGGGGGGGGGGGGGGGGGGGGGGGGGGGGGGGGGGGGGGGGGGGGGGGGGGG
>NZ_JAELUC010000373.1 GCF_016429155.1 Pedobacter sp. ASV12
TTGCCAAGGTAGAGCAAATAAGCCTATGGAGTGCCATCGAATCTGTTTTTTGTGGATTAACATGGGCTGTTTTTACCCCTAATAGGATAGGAGAGTACGGAGGAAGGGTTTTCTTTTTGTCGCCCAAACGTAGGATTGCGGGGGTGGTGGCCATGACTGTGGGCAACATGGGACAGTTGGTGTTGACCAATGTATTCGGAGCAATCGGGGTCTGTGTGTTTATCTATAGGTTCATCCCGCTCGAACCCATACTGTTCCTTGCCGTTTGTGGTCTGGCTTTTGTGTTTGCCCTGTTCTTCTTGGTTTTTTACTTCAACATTAAATGGTTGAATGGTATTTTGCTGGCCATGAGGATAACGAGGAAATACAAAAAGTTTTATG
>NZ_JAELUC010000374.1 GCF_016429155.1 Pedobacter sp. ASV12
CCCCCCCCCCCCCCCCCCCCCCCCCCCCCCCCCCCCCCCCCCCCCCCCCCCTTTCTTCCTCACCCCCCCACCACCTACATCAACACATGTCGTGGTTCGTCGGCAGCGTCAGATGTGTATAAGAGACAGAGCTTGGGCTTAGCGTGCTAACCGTAAGGAAACAGATTAATAACTCGCTAAAAGTTTTGAGGTTGAAACTTGGCAATAAGCATTTTTTGTTTTTTTTCTAATTCATCTACTCCCTCCCACCTCTGTCTCTTATACACATCTCCGAGCCCACGAGACAGTACTCATGATCTCGTATGCCGTCTTATGCTTGAAAATGGTGGGGGGGGGGGGGGGGGGGGGGGGGGGGGGGGGGGGGGGGGGGGGGGGGGGGG
>NZ_JAELUC010000375.1 GCF_016429155.1 Pedobacter sp. ASV12
GCAGGACGCCAACCTGCGCGCGCAGAACCAGTGGCTGTTCACCAAGTACGATGCCCTGGGCAGGACGATCATAACAGGCCTTTTGGGCAGCACTTCTACCAGGGCGATGTGGCAGACGGGCATGGACGGGCAGACCGTATTTTGGGAAACGCGCGACGATGCCAATGCAAGCGCCAGCGGAACTGGCTACACGAACGTTGCCTCACCGAGCGCGGATATCACGAGCTGCCTCACCATCAGCTATTATGACGGCTACGGCTTCCTGGGCAACAGCTTCGGCGCCCCTACGGGTACGCAGGCCGGCGGCGGACGCACCAGGGGACTGCCTACCGGAACGAAGACGAACATCCCGAGCACGGGAGGAATGCTGCTGGCTGTG
>NZ_JAELUC010000376.1 GCF_016429155.1 Pedobacter sp. ASV12
GTATACCGGTGTGACATCGGATCTTATCACCAGGATTTGGCAGCATAGAAATCATATTTATCCGACAGCATTTACATCAAGATATAATTGCAATAAGTTGATTTATTATTGCTTTTATCCCAGAATAGAAGAGGCAACAGCCGAAGAGAAGAAAATTAAGGGAGGAAGTAGGCTTGCCAAGATAAAATTGATAGAAAGTATTAACCCCGCGTGGGAAGATCTGTATAAGGAGATTAATGTTTAAGAGGAAAGCAATCGAAATAGATCGCTTCGTCGTACCTCCTCGCAAAGACGTTGCTGTTATCCGTCACTGCGAGGCACGAAGCAGTCTTGTTTAAATGGAAAGGTATTTAAAGCGGTTGTTGGAGAGGGTGTTAAG
>NZ_JAELUC010000377.1 GCF_016429155.1 Pedobacter sp. ASV12
CCCCCCCCCCCCCCCCCCCCCCCCCCCCCCCCCCCCCCCCCCCCCCCCCCCCCCCCTTCACCAGCACAAGACGGCATACGCGATCATGAGTACTGTCTCGTGGGCTCGGAGATGTGTATAAGAGACAGTGTTGATATTAGAAAGTAACTTGAAGACCTAACCTGTAAGCGGCCGATAAAAAAGCCAACCGCGATGACAAACTGCAAGCCAACCAACAAGTTTCTTAATGTTTTGCCTTTGTGGCTATGTGGGGGGGGGGGGGGGGGGGGTGACGCTGCCGACGAACCACGACATGGGGTGGGAGGGGGGGGGGGGGGGGGGGTGGGGGGGGGGGGGGGGGGGGGGGGGGGGGGGGGGGGGGGGGGGGGGGGGGGGGGGG
>NZ_JAELUC010000378.1 GCF_016429155.1 Pedobacter sp. ASV12
AGTACGTAGCCGCAAGGAGCGTCCTAGGGTAAAACCGGTAACTGGGGCTAAGTCGTAACAAGGTAGCCGTACCGGAAGGTGCGGCTGGAATACCTCCTTTCTGGAGTAGATTGGACTACTCGCTGCGTTATAAAATGATTATCTTAAAGAAAACACCAAGAAGATGACGCCATGGGCGGCCCTGCCGGCCAAGCGGCGAGATTGATTACAGTCCCGTAGCTCAGCCTGGTTAGAGCACTACACTGATAATGTAGGGGTCTCCAGTTCAAATCTGGACGGGACTACAGCGCCTGGGTTGTTTTTTTGGGGGATTAGCTCAGCTGGCTAGAGCGCCTG
>NZ_JAELUC010000040.1 GCF_016429155.1 Pedobacter sp. ASV12
GAAAAGCAAGGCAAGGGTGTATTGCTTTTTCATGGAATTCGGTTTTAACGGTGAACTTATTTTTTCTCTGGCAGTTCTATCGGATTGTTGATGGTAATTTTGGCTGGACCACTAGCCCCTGCCGGCCATCTTGATCATCCGATGGGCTAAATCCTTGCCTAAATAGCCATCAATAATGCCATGTACCAGGTACAGGATGGGCGTCATGAGCAAGGCCACGATAAATTTGTAAATATACCCTACCAAACCAATGGCGGCTACCATCTGCCAGCTCCAATGGTATTTAGGGTTCAGGTAAAAAGCAATAAAAATAACCACAAAACTATCAATCAGCTGCGAAACCACCGTAGAGCCGGTAGCGCGAAGCCACAAAGCTCGCTCGCCGGTAACCTTTTTAATGCGGTGAAAGATGATCACATCAGCCATCTGTCCAATCAAGAAGGCAATGAGCGAT
Organism: Pedobacter sp. ASV12; assembly: GCF_016429155.1. Classification (GTDB taxonomy): domain Bacteria; phylum Bacteroidota; class Bacteroidia; order Sphingobacteriales; family Sphingobacteriaceae; genus Pedobacter. Next base: position 455 of record NZ_JAELUC010000040.1, read on the forward strand.
CCTACAATAATCCACATACCCTGCCCAAAGATATTGTCGAAGGCATCAACCATGTTCAGGTTGTGGCCATTTACATCCTGGTTGATCCAAAAATCAGACGGGCTGAGCTGCATAGAGGCCCAAGCTACAAAAAAGGCAAAGGCAATGAGTATGCATGTAAGTATAGAAAGAAAGCGTACCTGTTTCACCCCGAAATATTCGTTGATGATATCGGTCATGATAAAGATGATGGGCCAGGTTAAAACTCCAGCCGACATGTTGAAGGAGAGATTGGGAACGCCAAATAAATTGATATCGAATTTCTTGATGCCCAATGTGCCTTCTACCGAAAAAATCTTTACTCCAATAAACTCTGATAAAATGGCATTAGCCACAAAAAACGCCCCCAGAACGAGGAGCAAACGGCTTTCTTTGGTTTTAAAAGTCATGAATGCTAAAATACAATTATTTTGAGATAAACGAAATTTTGGCGCCGGTTGCATTGTCACAATTTAACTTGATCTATTTGTGTTGCGCTAAGCGTCATCCCTTGTGCGTTCATGGTTTATCAGCAATTAGCCCATATCTTCCGCTAAACCAAACTTTAATTTTGACAAGATTTAGACGCCTCTTGTTTTTCTAATGTCCATCTTTGCCTCCGCTTAAAATCACCCTATGGCTAGATCAAAATTCCTGCTTATTTTCATTTTGGGTTTGCTGGCTGCGCTAGGTCCCTTTTCTATCGACATGTATTTGCCGGGCTTTAAAGCCATAGCCAAGGACTTGCATACCGATGTAGCCAATGTATCGCTGTCGCTTTCCAGCTTCTTTATCGGTATTTCGGCCGGACAGTTGCTGTACGGTCCATTGTTGGATAAATTTGGGCGTAAAAAACCGCTTTATTTTGGACTTGCGCTATACATTGCCGCTTCTTTGGGCTGTTTGTTTGTAACTTCGATAGACCAGCTGATTGTTTTGCGTTTTGTACAGGCCATTGGCAGTTGCGCCACAGCAGTGGCCGCTGTAGCTATGGTGCGGGATTTATTTACCGTAGAAGAAAGCCCTAAAGTTTTTGCTTCGCTCATGCTGGTTATCGCGGCCTCGCCAATGCTGGCGCCTACCGCCGGAGGCTATTTCATTGCCGCCATGGGCTGGCCTTCGGTATTTGTGTTTTTAAGTTTCATGGCCTTGCTTATGCTGGTATTGTCCATTTGGAAACTTCCAGAAAGCTACAAACCAGATCCCAGCTATTCGTTAAAACCCAAGCCAATCCTCAGTAATTTCCTTGTTGTTATCAAGGAGCCTTCATTTTATACCTATGCCCTGGTCAGTGCCATCACCTTTAGCGGCTTGTTTGCCTATGTATCTTCTTCACCCATCGTATTCATGGATATCTACCAAGTTAGCGAAACAGGATACGGATGGATATTTGCCTTGCTATCAGCATTTTTTATTGGTTTTAGTCAAGTAAACAGTTACATACTCCGATGGTTTACCAGCAAACAGATTGTGAACTGGGCTTTGCTTGCACAAGCCATCGTCAGCATCTTATTTTTGGTGGCCGCACTCCACAACTTGCTTAATTTATACACGACTGTTTCGTTTATTGCCTTGTTTCTGGCCTGCCTCGGTTTTATCAATCCAAATGCATCAGCATTGGCCTTGGCGCCTTTCAGCAAAAATGCAGGCAGCGCTTCGGCCTTAATGGGTGCCCTGCAAATGGGTTTGGGCGCACTGGCCTCTGCCTTGATCAGCGTATTTGCCGCCGATGCTGTATGGCCCATGCCTGCGGTCATGACCATGGCAGCGCTAATTGCCTTGTGCTGCCTCTTTCTGGGTAGCAGCCAAATCAGGCCAAACACGGCCAACAATGCATAATTTGCCCATCTTTTTAACGTTAATGGCTATATTGAAAGAGATTATTGCTATTTTCGTTGTACATGATGCTTATAAATTCTAAACTACCTACAGTAGGCACCACTATTTTTTCGGTGATGTCTAAACTGGCCCAAGAACACAATGCCATAAACCTCTCGCAAGGTTTTCCAGATTACCCAGCCGATCCAAAATTGATCAGATTAGTGACCGATGCCATGAAAAACGGTCACAACCAATATGCTCCTATGCCAGGCTTAATGAGCTTACGGGAGCTGATTGCCGAAAAAACTGCAAACTTTTACCAGGCAAACTACAATCCCGATACCGAGATTACTATAACAGCCGGCGGCACCCAGGCTATTTTTACCGCATTGGCTGCCGTTATCAATCCTGGCGACGAAGTAATTATCTTCGAACCGGCCTACGATTGCTATTCGCCCACCGTAAAGCTCTTTGGCGGTTTAGTGAAGCCTTTCGAGCTGCATGCACCCGATTACAAAATAGATTGGGAAATGGTCAAAAAACTGTTTACGGCCAACACCAAAATGATTATCCTGAACAGTCCACAAAACCCAACCGGAAGCATCTTAAGCAAAGCCGATATCGAAGCGCTGATCAAACTGACCAAGAACACCGATGTGATGATTTTGAGCGACGAAGTGTACGAACATCTCGTTTTTGACGGAGCGCAGCACCAAAGCGTAGCCCTTTACCCCGAATTGAGGGAAAGGAGTTTTGTGGTAGCCTCTTTTGGCAAACTACTACACACTACAGGCTGGAAATTAGGTTATTGTCTAGCTCCAGCTAAATTAATGAACGAATTTAGAAAAGTACATCAGTTCAACGTATTCAGCGTAAACACCCCAATGCAGGTCGCCATTGGCAACTACCTCAAAAGCGAAAATGTTTACGCGGAACTGCCTCAGTTTTTTCAGCAAAAAAGAGATTTCTTCCGCAAGCTATTAAATGAGACTAGATTTAAATTGCTACCTTGTAAGGGTGCTTATTTCCAGTGTGTAAGCTTTGCCGAGATCAGCGAAGAAAAAGACACTGACATGGCCATCAGGTTAATTAAGGATTTTGGTGTGGCCAGCGTTCCGGTTTCTGCATTTTACACCAAGGGAACCGACAATAAGGTATTGCGGTTTTGCTTTGCCAAAGAACAAGATACCTTGGGAAAAGCCGTTGAAAGACTAATAAAAATATAATTTTCATCCCTCAAAAATTATAAAAATGGAAAGTCCACAATATTTAAACATCCCAAACCTAAAAGTTACGGTCTTCCAGGCCTATCTCTTTTGGGAAAATATTGACAAGAACCTCCAGAATATTTCGTTGCGCCTATCGGGCGGTGTACGTGAAAAAACCGACCTCATTGTGCTTCCAGAAATGTTCAGTACGGGTTTTACCATGAAGGCCGAAGAAATGGCCGAAGAAATGGACGGCAAAACCATGCAATGGCTAGCCAAAACCGCCGCAAACTACGATTGCGTGGTTACGGGCAGTCTCATTATCAAAGAAGACGGCAAGTATTACAACCGGATGATATGGATGCTGCCCAGTGGCGAGTTCCAATATTACGACAAACACCATCTTTTTGGCATGGGCGATGAAGACGAAAACTATACCGCCGGCCAAAAATCGCTCATTGTGGAGCTAAAAGGATGGAAAATCCGTTTGGCCGTTTGCTACGACCTCCGTTTTCCGGTTTGGCTGCGCAACAAAAATGCCGAATATGACATTCTGCTGCTGGTGGCGAGTTGGCCCGACAAAAGGTCTTCGCACTGGCGTACACTCATCCATGCCCGTGCCATCGAAAACCAAAGCTATGTTATCGGCGTAAATCGCGTAGGCCACGATGGCAACCAAATTTACCACAGCGGCCACTCGATGTGCATCGATCCTTATGGCAATACCGTTTACTATAAGCCCGAAGACGAAGATCTATACACCTTCAGCATCAACTATCCCGATCTGGAAAAAATACGCAGGCAATTCCCTTTCTTAAAAGATTCGGATAATTTTACCCTTATACCTTAACCAAATACCTACCAACCAAATATGTTTAACCGGAGAAAGTTTATCAAAGCCACTGCCTTTTCTACTGCGCTTTTGGCCATCGACAAAAAAAGCATGGCTAATGTTGTTCCATCGGCAGTTGCCCCAGCCCATAAACCCATTGTCATTTCGACCTGGGACTTTGGCGTAGCGGCCAATGCGGCCGCCTGGAAGGTATTAAGCACCAATGGAAGGGCTTTGGATGCAGTTGAACAGGGAGTTTGGGTGCCCGAGGCCGACGAAAGCAATCAATCGGTTGGCTATGGCGGCCTGCCAGACCGCGATGGTAAAGTAACTTTGGATGCCTGCATTATGGACGAAGCCGGAAACTGCGGTGCGGTACTGGCGCTTGAACACATCATGCACCCTATTTCAGTAGCCCGCAAGGTAATGGAAAAAACCCCACACGTCATGCTGGCCGGCGACGGCGCTCTGCAATTTGCCTTGGAACAGGGATTTAAAAAAGAAAACCTTTTAACACCCGCTAGTGAAAAAGCCTGGAAAGAATGGCTAAAACAGGCCAAATACGAGCCGGTAATGAACATCGAAAACAAACTTTACGATAAGGCTTCGCCACAAAAACTACCGGGAAACCAATACAACCACGATACCATTGGCATGATTGCGATCGATGCCAAGGGCAATCTCTCTGGTGCCTGTACCACCAGCGGCATGGCCTACAAGCTGCACGGACGTGTGGGCGACAGTCCGATTATTGGTGCCGGCCTGTACATAGATAACGAAATTGGCGGCGCTACTTCAACCGGTGTTGGCGAAGAAGTGGTCAGGAATGTAGGCTCGTTTTTGGTGGTTGAGCTGATGCGCCAAGGCTACTCGCCAGAAGAGGCCTGCAAAGAAGCCGTTATGCGTATCATTAAAAAGAAACCAGAAACTGCCAAAAATATTCAAGTGGGCTTTTTGGCCATGAACAAAAAGGGCGAGTATGGTGCTTATGCCATTCAAAAAGGCTTTACGTATGCCGTCTGCGACGCGAAGCAACAAGACCTGGTTATCAAAGGAAAAAGCTATTACTAACCATTAAGCACCTACAAATGGGTTTATTCTCCAAAATTTTCGGAAAAAAGAACGTAGTAGAACGACAGGGTGAACCAGATATGGTACGGGTAGCCCATGAAGACGAAGGCATGAATTGGGCCATAGAAAAAGCCAAGCTTACGCTTTGGTATTTTGCCACATGCCTCCAAAACCCACAGCCTCATCAATCTTATTTTTCGGTAAAGGTAAAAATCATAGACGGCGACAACTTAGAACACATTTGGCTTACCGACCCGCATTTTGATGAGGAAGGCCATCTTTTCGGCACCGTGAGCAACGAACCGGTTGAAGTAAAAACGGTAAAAATGAATCAGAAAATTGGTATCGATCGTGAGCATATCTCCGATTGGATGATTGTTGAACATGGCCGTTTGATTGGCGGCTACACCATCAGGGCCATCAGAAACAATATACCGGATAGCGACAAACCAAACTTCGACCAAAGTATCGGCCTGTATATAGACGAGGGCGTTGACCACTTTAAACCAAACTTCGACACCCCAGAGGGCGCCATTTTGGCGATAGAAGAAGCCTATAGAAAAGAAGATCTGGAGGCCGTATTGGCCTGTAAGGATTTTACAACCGAGGCAAAAGTGATGATGGCCAAAATGAGCATCGAACCCAACGAAGAGACCACCAAGGGCTTAGCCGATGTATTGGAAGCTTCCTTTATCAACAGCATAAACGAATACGGTTTCCCGAATTTTAACGGCATAACCTGTGCTTTTCCGGCTAGAGAAAAAGTTACCGAACAGCATTGGATCATTACCGAAGTATGTTGGTATGCCGATGGGGGCAAATCTGTCCAAAAAATAAACGTAGCCAACACGGCGAACGGCTGGAGCGTATTAAACCCAGTAAGCGATGACGAATAACAATTTACCCAAGCTTGAAATCTGCGCCAATTCGTTCGCCTCGGCAAAAGCCGCTGCCATTGGTGGCGCCCACCGGGTAGAATTGTGCGAAAACATGGCCGAGGGCGGCACAACGCCAAGCTATGCACAGATAAAGTTTTCCAAATCGCTCCCCAACATCGAAATCTGGCCCATCATCCGGCCACGTGGCGGAGATTTTCTTTACAGCGACGACGAGTTCGAACTGATGAAAGCCGACATCCAACTGTGCAAGGAATTACATTGCGACGGTGTAGTGATTGGTATTTTAACTGCAAATGGTAGCATAGATAAAAAACGCTGTGCCGAACTGATTGCGTTAGCCTCCCCCATGCCGGTGGCCTTTCATCGTGCTTTCGACATGAGCAACGATTTGGCCAAAGCGCTTGAAGACCTGATCGAACTGGGCATTGTACGCGTGCTTACCTCTGGCGGCTGCCCAAGCGCAGCACTGGGCGCCCAACAAATTGCGCAATTGGTTAAACAAGCCAAGGGCAGGATCGAAATTATGCCTGGCGCAGGTGTAAATGCCGAAAATATTCAGCAGCTACGTAAAGAAACCGGTGCACACAACTTTCATTCTTCGGCAAGGGCGAAAGTGAACAGCCAAATGCAGTATCGTAACGAGTCTACAAAAATGGGCAGTATTGACGACGAATACCAGTATGAGCAAAGCGCTCCTGAAAAAGTAAAAGCGCTTGTTGAGGCTTTACAATCAAGTTCATGAGCATTTTTCTATCTTCGCTCGTTGTCCTTATCTTTTTATAGCGCAAATTAAACCGATACAAAATCAGATGAAATATATCCTTACGTTTATCCTCTTATATCCTTTGCTCGCTTTTGGCCAAAACAAGGAAACTAAGGCGCCTGTTTTTGCCCTGGGCACTTTTGCCGACGATTATGGCATCAGCTATACCATTAACGATACTTTATGGATACAACACCCCAATATCAAGTATCACATCATCAAATGGAACCCAGAAAAACAATATTTGGTAGCCCGAAACGATGCCAAAAACAAAACCGATGGCAACAAGTATACCCGCATCGACTACATGACCTTTAACGGCATGGAACCTTGGCACTGGGGATTTTGCCTAACCGTTTATGACGCAGCAACCGATGAACAAGCCGAAAAAACTGCGTATGTAGACAGGCAGAACCCTAAAAAGGGCTGCAATGGCTACCCTTTCTCGCGCATGAAAAAAACCGAACCTAAACCTGAAAAATAAATTGATGAAATTCTCGAAGCTATTCTTTGCTTTTGTATTGCTTAGCGCTACCGGCTTTGCCCAAAGCAAAAAGAACTACAACCAATATGTAAATCCATTTATTGGTACGGGTGGCCATGGACATACTTACCCTGGTCCTGCCCTGCCATTTGGCATGATCCAACCTGGTCCAGATACCCGTTTGGAGGGATGGGATGGCTGTTCGGGCTATCATTACAGCGATTCGGTGGTCTACGGCTTCTCGCAAACCCACTTGAGCGGCACTGGCGTAGAAGACTACTGCGACTTTCTGCTCATGCCAACAGTTGGCAAGCCACAGTTGCTCAATACCCAATATGCTTCTCCTTTTCAAAAGAAAAACGAGAAAGCCAGTCCGGGTTATTATACTACTTTTTTAGACAAATACCAGGTTAAGGCCGAAATAACCGCCACCCGCAGAACCGGACTGTACAAATTCACCTATCCCAAATCCAGCGAATCGAATATCATTATCGATCTAAAACACCGGGATAAGGTATTGGATAGTTGGGTAGAAATCGTCAACGACAGGGAAATCAGGGGCTACCGCAAGTCGAGCGCCTGGGCCAAGGCGCAGGAATTGTATTTCCACGTACGCTACAACAAGCCCTTTAAAGCGTATGGCATCGCCGTTAACGACGAGCTACAGCCTAATTTGAAGAAAGCAAGAGGCACCAATATCAAATTATATATCCAGTTCGAAACCAGTGCCCAAGAAGCGGTATTGGCCAATATCGCCATTTCGGCGGTAGATGAATCAGGCGCCTTAAAAAACCTCAACACCGCTACCGACGGCTTCAATTTCGAAAAAACCCTGCAAAAAGCACAGCAGAATTGGAACAAGGAACTGGCTAAAATTGAGGTAGAAAGCAACCAAACTAAAAATTTAACTACTTTTTATACGGCACTTTACCATAGCCTGCTTAATCCAAATCTATATATGGATGCCGATAACCGTTACCGGGGGTTAGACAATAAAATACACACGGCCAATGGCTTCGAATATTATACGGTTTTTTCGTTGTGGGACACCTATCGCACCGAAAATCCGTTGCTGACTTTAATTGACCGCAAACGAACCTTGGATTTCATCAAAACTTTTTTGGCCATGCATCAGCAGGGTGGCTTACTGCCCATTTGGCCATTAGCAAATGATGAAACCTATTGTATGATTGGCAACCATGCCATTCCGGTTATTACTGATGCCTACGCCAAAGGCATTCGTGGCTTCGATACCAAATTGGCGCTACAAGCGATGAAACATGCCGTAAACCGTAAGCAGTTTGGCATTGACGTTTATGCCAAGAACGGTGCTGTTTTAGCCGATATGGAACACGAAAGCGCTTCGAAAACCGTAGAATACGCTTACGATGACTGGTGCATTGCCCAGTTTGCCAAAATGATTGGTGCAACTGCCGATTACCAAACCTATATGATGAGGGCGCAAAACTGGAAAAACGTTTATGATCCTTCAACCGGCCACATCAGGGCACGCAATAATGGCGGTTGGTGGAAGCCTTTTAATCCAACCGAGGTTAACAACAACTATACTGAAGGCAATTCGTGGCATTACAGCTTTAGCACCCAGCAGGATGTAAATGGACACCTTCAAATGATGGGTGGCGAAAAAGCCTACCAGGCAAAACTCGACGAGCTTTTTACCACCAAGCAAGGCCTTACCGGCAGAGACCAAAGCGATATTACCGGATTGATTGGCCAATACGCACATGGCAACGAACCGAGCCACCATATGGCCTATTTGTTCAACTTTACTTCGCATCCCGAAAAAACGCAGTATTACGTGAACAAAATCATGAACGAACAGTACCACGATCAACCCGATGGTCTTTCGGGCAACGAAGATTGTGGCCAAATGAGTGCTTGGCTCGTGATGAGCGCCATGGGCTTCTACCCTGTTTCGCCAGGCAACAACATGTACATCATTGGCACACCTTGGTTCAAAAAGATGAGCATCAGCCTCGAAAACGGCAAAAAAATCATAATCAACGCCCCAAACCGCGACGAAAACAATTACTACATCAAGGGCATGACGGTGAATGGCAAGGCCCACCAGCAGCTTTACCTTGATTTTGCCAACATGGCCAATGGGGCTATCATTAATTTTAAGTTGAGCGCACAGCCAGACATGAGTTACCTGAACAGCCTTAAAAAGCCTGTTATGAAAATTGGGGGTACTTTGATTGTTCCCAACCCGATTATCGAAGGTCCGCAAGAAACCTTCAAAAACAAAGCGACCGTTACCTTAAGCGATGCCTTGGCTGGTGCAAGTATTTATTACACCACAGATGGAACGACGCCAAATTCGACCTCGAAAAAATATACAGCACCCTTCGAAATCAGCAATGATATCACCATCAAGGCCATTGCCTATCAAAAAGGCTATCAAACCAGTTACGTAAGTACGGCCGTTTACAAAAGAATCAACAACAACTACAGCATCGAGGTGAACAGCGAAATCAACAAAAGCTTTACCGGTGGTGGCAATGATGCCCTGATAGATGGCGTGAGAGGAGCCATTAACTGGCGCATCGGCAACCGTTGGCAGGGCGTTTGGGGCAAGGATTTTGAGGTAATTTTAGACCTGGGCAAAAGCCAACACGTCAATTCGGTAAGTGTGGGCGCCCTGCAGGATACGCAGGCCTGGATCATCTTCCCCCCAACAACCGAATTTTTGATTGCTGGCGACGACATGAACTTTAAATCGATTGGTTCTGTAAAAGCACCAGCTGAAGCCAAAGACTACAATATCCAAATCAAGGAAATTGGCACCAAGGTAAATAGCGATTGCCGATACCTTAAAATTATAGCCAAAAATTATGGCACATTGCCAAGCTGGCACGAAGGCGCCGGTGGCTTGGCCCATACTTTTTTTGATGAAGTTACGGTAAAATAATAGCTCTGATGAGCTGTCGTTGCGCCCCACATTAACCGTCAAGTAAAGCTTAACCTGTTGGCGAAAAATGCCAGCAGGTGCAATGTTGGTCGGAAACCGAAATAAATAATTAGGCTGGTCGGGAATTGAATTCCCGACCCTCATCACCCAGGATTTGCAATCCTGCCAGAATCGAAATCACAGCTTCCACCTCCATACCGTTGCCTTTAAAACCTTGGCTCTTTATTTATTTGCGCTTTCCAATCGACCTTGTATCATCTTGATTTTGTTTTTTTCGGCATTATCAATGCTTACATCAGGTGCAATGCCAATATTGTCTATCGGATTTTTAGGCAGGCGTTTTGAACGCGATATCGGTATGGTTAAATTGTAGGCATCGCAGGGAATATCGAAATACTGATAATTGGCATAATCTAGCATTCCATAAGAATTTTCGCCATAAACAGTTGCTTTTTTGCTTTGTTTAGCCATCAACAAGAATGATTCGGCCGAGCTTGCCGAATTACGGTCAATTAGCAAGGCTACTTTTTTGGGGTAATCGTAAACCTTGGCTAACGTAATCAATGCCGTATCGCTGCCGGCGGGGTTTACAAATTTACCGATGTTTTTCTTCATTAAAGAAACGATATTGGCCATGTAGCCAGCGGCATCTTTATTGAGGTTTTTATTGGTAAGTTCTTGTTCGTAAATAGCGATATTATCTGCTGTAGCCCAATACTCAGAGACCCATGTAGCTATGGGATTGGTGTAGAGATAAGGCAAAAACGGACTGTAGGTAAAATCGCTGCCTCCCATATTCCCCCTCATATCGATGATCCAATTAGGGGTTGCTAGCAGTTCGGCTTCGTATTTTTTCATCAAGCTGTCAACGTTCTTTTTTTCGGCATAATCGAAAGAGGGCAAACTGATGAGCAAGGTTTGGCTACTTAATGGCTTGATACTGGTTTGATTTGCCAGCGTATCTGTGGCGGGTGGTGGCAATACCTTAAACTTGGCAAACCGCTTGTTTAACTGCCCGAGCTTCTCCGGATATTTTTCGCGGTAGCGCCAATCCAGCTGCACCCTCAAATGCTGATCCTTAAAATAATTGGTCCATGTACGCAATAGTACATAACAAGTATCGATATTATTGGTTGCTTTTGCCTTTTCGGCTAATTGCTGCGTAAAGCGGTTAAATTCTTTTCGATTCAACGGATTGACTTTATCGTTATAACCTGCATAGTTTTTGCTTACCTTGGCTACCGTATAATTGAAATTAACGGTACAATTACAATCTTGAGCAGCTAAACGGGTAGCCAACAACATCAATAAAAGAATCAAGGCATTTCTCATCAACATCTTTTAAGCAAAGACGAAAGTATTCAAAAAATAGTTGCATCTGAAACAATATTAGCTTCAGCCTTTTACCTTTAATGTCTTGCCCCATTTTCCAGCCGACTATTTACCTTCCACCTTTGCACTTTCAGCCTTTGGTCTTTCCGCATTTAAAAACTATCTTTGCACAAAATGAAGCACATACGTAATTTCTGCATAATTGCACATATTGACCACGGAAAGAGCACTTTAGCCGACCGTTTATTAGAATATACGAATACCATTAGCCAGCGCGAGGCACAAGCGCAGTTGCTAGACAACATGGATTTGGAACGCGAGCGTGGCATTACCATCAAAAGCCACGCCATTCAAATGAACTATAAAGTGAATGGTGAGGAGTATATTTTCAACCTGATTGACACACCTGGCCACGTTGACTTTTCGTATGAGGTTTCGCGCTCCATTGCCGCCTGCGAAGGTGCTTTGCTTATTGTAGACGCTTCTCAAGGCATCCAGGCCCAAACCATTTCCAACCTTTATTTGGCTTTAGAACACGACCTGGAGATTATTCCGATCTTGAACAAAATGGATCTTCCAGGTGCGATGCCGGAAGAAGTTAAAGACCAGATTATTGATTTGATTGGTTGCAAACGCGAAGAAATCATCCCGGCCTCGGGTAAAACCGGAATGGGCATTCCAGATATCCTGCAAGCCATTGTTGACCGTGTGCCTGCACCTGTAGGCGATGCAAACGGCCCTTTGCAAGCCTTGATTTTTGATAGCGTATTTAACTCGTTTAGGGGCATTATTGCTTACTACAAAGTGGTAAACGGCGAAATCAAAAAAGGCGATAAGGTAAAGTTCATCAACACTGGCAAACAATACATTGCCGACGAAGTGGGTATTTTAAAACTAGACATGTCGCCACGCAACAGCGTAAAGACAGGCGATGTAGGCTATATCATTTCGGGCATTAAAGAGGCTCGCGAAGTAAAAGTGGGCGATACCATTACTACCGTAGAAAATGGTTCGGCAGATGCCATTCAAGGTTTTGAAGAGGTAAAGCCGATGGTATTTGCAGGCATCTACCCTGTCGACACCGAAGATTTCGAAGAACTGAGAGAGGCCATGCACAAGCTGCAGCTAAACGATGCTTCTATCGTTTTCGAAGCAGAAAGCTCAGCGGCTTTGGGCTTTGGCTTCCGTTGCGGTTTCTTGGGCATGTTGCACATGGAAATTATCCAAGAACGTTTAGAACGCGAGTTCGACATGACGGTAATTACCACGGTTCCCAACGTATCGTACATTGCATACACCACAAAAGGCGCCGAAATTGTGGTCAACAACCCATCGGATTTGCCCGACCCAAGCAAGCTTGATTCGGTTGAAGAACCTTTTATCAAGGCCAACATTATTACCAAGGCCGAATTTGTGGGACCGGTGATGTCGCTCTGTATACAGAAAAGAGGGGTTATCGTTAACCAATCCTACCTTACCTCAGACCGCGTAGAACTGGTTTTTGAAATGCCGATGGGCGAAATCGTATTCGATTTTTACGACAAGCTGAAAACCATTTCCAAAGGCTATGCCTCTTTCGATTACCATCAGGTGGGCTACCGAAAATCTGACCTGGTGAGGCTAGACATGCTGTTGAACGACGAACCTGTGGATGCCTTGTCGTCACTGATACACCGCAGCAATGCCTACGATTTTGGCAAAAAGATCTGCGAGAAACTAAAGGAGCTGATCCCACGCCAACAATTCGAAATCAAGATCCAAGCATCGATTGGTGCCAAAGTTATTGCCCGCGAAACATTGAGCGCACTCCGTAAAGACGTAACGGCCAAATGTTATGGTGGTGATATCTCGCGTAAACGCAAGCTCTTGGAAAAACAGAAAAAAGGTAAAAAACGCATGCGCCAGGTGGGCAACGTAGAAATCCCGCAAACGGCGTTTATGGCGGTGTTAAAATTAGACTAAAAACTAGTATTGCGTATTGCGGTGCTCGTATTGCGTTTTTGCATACGTAATCCCATCTCAATACGCCCTACGCTATACTCATTACTCATGCAACTACTCGACGGAAAATTTGCCTCAGAAAAAATCAAGGCCGAAATAGCTGAAGAAGCAGCTTCATTTTTAGCACAAAGCGGACGTAAGCCCCATTTGGTAGCCATTTTGGTTGGCCATGATGGCGGCAGCGAAACCTATGTAGCCAGCAAAATGAAAAACTGTGAAAAGGTAGGTTTTCAATCGTCGTTGGTCAGGTATGAAGATACCGTTACCGAAGCCGAGCTTTTGCAAAAAATACAGGAAATCAACCAAGATGCAGGTGTAGATGGGCTGATTGTACAGCTACCCTTGCCAAAGCATATCGATCCGGAGAAAGTAACCGAGGCTATCGACCATCGCAAAGATGTAGATGGCTTCCACCCGATTAATTTGGGCCGGATGATGCGCAATTTGCCATGCTTTATACCGGCTACGCCTTATGGCATTTTATTGATGCTACAGGCTTATCATATCGATACCACTGGCAAACATTGCGTGGTGGTGGGCCGAAGCAATATTGTGGGCAGTCCGATGAGTATTTTGATGGCGCGCAATGCCAACCCAGGCAACTGCACCGTAACCCTCACCCACAGCAAAACCCAGAACCTTAAAGAAATGGTACTGCAGGGCGATATTATTGTGGCTGCCATTGGCAAAAAGAACTTTGTAACTGCTGATATGGTAAAACCTGGTGCCATTGTCATCGACGTGGGCATTAACCGCGAAACTTCGGCAAGCACCAAATCGGGCTACAAACTTTACGGCGATGTAGATTTCGAAAACGTAGCACCCAAAGCCTCATGGATTACTCCGGTACCGGGCGGCGTTGGCTTAATGACAATTGTAGGTTTGCTTAAAAACACCTTGGCTTCTGCGAAGAAAGAAATATATAGCTAATAGCTTATGGTTTATAGTCAATGGACCATGGTTGGCCGTTTATTGGGCAAGCATTGATTAATCAACCTGCTTAAAGCATTTGTTGGTGTTCTTCACCAACAAAACCGTCATTTTGATTGCCGATCTCAACAGGATTTGTACATCAACCTGAAACTTCACGCCAAACCATGAACTGCCGACTATTAACCGGGTAACTAAAAAATCCGCTTCCACCAGCTCTCTTTCAGGCCAACGTACAAGCCATCTTCCCGCTGTTCGGTAGGGTAAATATTAATATAATCGCCTTGGCCGGGTGCGCCCCTGCCCGTGGTTAAACTATACGCGTAGCGGTGAATGGGACAAACAATATTTCCTTCCTTGCACCAGCCACCACTTAAAATACCACCTGCATGCGGACAGGTATTTTGTATAACATAGATTTTTTGTTCATACTTAATCAGGCATAGTTTTTTGCCGTTTACCTTAACCTGCTCCACAATATCATGGTCGGGCAACTCAAAATCTACCTTGAACCATTCCATGCTAGTATTCGATTTTAAAATTCAGTAATTCTGGCTTATCTAAAGCTTCGAGCATATCCAATTTCAAGGTAAACTGCTTTTTATCGGCCGACAGTACTGCATTCGGATTTCCCGTACTTTTAGCGGGTCGTGGCAGGTTAACCACAACAGTACTGGTCATTTTCATATTCATCCCCTTCATCAATTCGAAAGCCTGCTTGTCTTTATCTTTCTTGGCGGCCAAAACATCAAGTTTGATCATTCGGCCAAAAGTATTGGGCGTAATCACATAATCGTACTCTTTGTTCTTAAAGGGCACATCAGGTTCTTCACCGGCCTCTGCAGGCAGGCCTTTCGGCTTCATGATGTCGCCAATTTTGCCCTTTTGAAGCAATTCTCCAAAATTGCTCACGAAATAGCTGAGCTCATCGGCAGACTTTCCCTTGTTCATAAAATCAAGCTTGAATACGCCTTCGCTCAAATTCAGTTGCATGTGCACATCGCTTTGTTTCATCAGGTTAAGCTCTGCTGGGCTAAATCGTTGCTTTAAACTATCAGGCATACTGCCCAGGTTAACCAAAGTATCTTTAGATTCTTTATATGCCTTACTCTGCTTTATAGAATCGGGTGTCATCGCCGCTACCATTTTAAACAACCGCCCCATATCCAGGTTATAATTAACAGCATAAGAGCCATCTGCATTGAGGTTATAGGTTTCTTCAACATCAAAGCAAGAGCTTAAAAACAGGCAGAAAACAACTAAAACAAGGAGGGATTTAATTTTCATCATCGGTTAAATATTGCTTTAGCAAGATACACCTATTCGCATAAAGCACATAATTTTAGTAAATTTGCCGAAATTTATGGCACATCAAATACCAGAAGACGGCACATTGCTTCCACTCATGGAAGAATTCTATACCATACAAGGCGAGGGATTTAATACGGGAAAAGCGGCTTATTTTATCCGCTTGGGCGGTTGCGACGTGGGTTGCCATTGGTGCGACGTGAAGGAAAGCTGGGATGCCGAACTGCACGCCTTGACTGCTGCCGACGATATCGTGGCCAAAGCCGTAACCTATCCCGGAAAAGCCGTGGTAGTAACCGGCGGCGAGCCCTTGATCTATAACTTGGATTACCTCACCAAAAAACTGCAGGAACAAGGTATACTGACTTTCATTGAAACTTCCGGCGCCTATCCGCTTTCGGGGTCTTGGGACTGGATCTGCCTTTCGCCCAAAAAATTCAAGGCACCGCGACCAGACATCACTCCTTTTGCCAACGAGCTTAAGGTGATCGTATTCAACAAAAGCGATTTCGATTGGGCCGAAAAATACGCGGCTACCGTTTCGCCAAATTGCAAGCTGTATTTGCAACCCGAATGGTCGAAAGCCAAAGAAATGACACCTTTGATTGTTGACTATGTAATGGCCAATCCGAAGTGGGAAATCTCCCTGCAAACGCACAAATTCCTCAACATTCCTTAATTAATTCGAGATTTTATTTACATTAGTCTATTACCAAGTGGCAATGGGCTAATGAATAAATACCTGATCTTGTTTTTATGCTGTTTGATGGCTTTGGCAACAAAAGCCCAAAATTCTGCCGTAAAAAAGGCCCAAAATAGTTTTGACGATGCCCAGCAATACCTCAGGCAAAACATCTACGACGAGGGCATCAAATATTTGGAAGAAGCCGTAAAAGCCGATCCCAAATTTCAGCTGGCCTACATCCAGTTGGGCGATGTGTACCGCAGGATGAAAGACCATGGAAAAGCTAAGGCAAACTATGCCAAAGCAGTAGCATCGGCACCTACCGTTGAAGCAAGGGTTTATTATGTGCTGGGCGAAAGTGAGCTTCTGACCGGAGATTATGCCAATGCCAAAAAACATTTTGAAAGCTATAAGCAGCAATATACCGGCGCTGACCAAGACCTGGTTAAAAAGGCCACTAAATATATTATTGATTGTGATTTTGCCGTCGCAACCCTCAAAACCCCCGAAAAGTACGAACCCATTAACATGGGCTTTTACATTAACAGTGCCAACCGCGATTATTTTCCGGCATTAACCGCCGATGGACAGACCATTATCTTTACCCGGGTGGTGGATGGCAATGAAGATTTTTATGTCTCAACCAAAAAAAACAACGAATGGCAAAAGGCACAGCCCCTGAGCAACAACATCAATACGCCAAACTATAACGAAGGGGCGCAATCGATCTCTCCAGATGGCAAATACCTGTTTTTTACGGGTTGCAACCGCCCCGATGGCATGGGCCGATGCGACATCTATGTGTCGAGAAAAGAAGGCAACGATTGGGGAAAGGCCATTAACCTGGGCAAAGTGATCAATTCGGAATATTGGGAATCGCAGCCTTCCATCAGTCCTGACGGGAGCACGCTTTATTTTGTAAGCAACAGACCGGGGGGCTTGGGTGGCTACGATATCTGGAAAAGTACGCTTACCGACGAAGGGCAATGGACCGAGCCGATTAACCTGGGTCCCAATATCAATACGCCTTACGACGAGAATACACCTTTTATGCACGCCGATGGCAAAACGCTTTACTTTTCTTCCGACGGCTGGCCCGGCTTGGGCAACAAAGACATTTTTTACAGCCGGATGAACAACCAGGGCGAGTTTGCTAAGCCTATCAATTTAGGCTACCCGATCAATACCTTCAACGAAGAGATTGGGCTTATTGTTACTGCCGATGGCACAGAAGGCCTTTTCTCTTCGAACATAGACAACGGAGGCTTCGGCGACTTGGATATTTATCATTTTCAAATGCCCGAAAAGTACAAGCCTTTGCCGGTTACCTACGTCAAGGGAGTGGTCAAAGACAGGGAAACCAAACAATTGCTCGAAGCCAATGTAATGGTTATCGATTTGAAGACCAATAATACGATGTTCAACGATTTTACATCGAGCGAAACCGGCGATTTTTTAGCGGTAATGCCTATTGGAAGCGATTATTCTTTTAATGTAGAGGCAAACGGCTATCTGTTCTACTCGCAACATTTCGAACTGAAGGCCGCTAATGCCAATAAGCCTTACGAAGTGGAAATTTTAATGGATAAAATCAAGGTGGGCGGCGAAGTAACCCTACACAATATCTTTTTCGATACCAACAAATACGAACTCCTGCCCGCTTCGATGGTTGAATTGCATCTCCTAGTGGAATTGCTCAAAAACAACGAAAACGTGGCCATAGAAATACAAGGCCATACCGATAATGTGGGTGACGCCAAAATGAACGAGAAACTATCGGAAAACCGCGCAAAGGCCGTTTACGATTTTCTGGTTAAAAACGGAATTGCCACCAAGCGCCTCACGTTTAAAGGCTACGGCGAAACCAAGCCTCGCTTTGACAACAGCACCGATGAAGGTAGACAACAAAACCGCCGAACAGAATTTAGAATAACCAAAAACTAGCCATGCCACAAAATTTCAACAACCACAAAAGGTTCAGTCCGCCTTACCATTTCTTTACGGTTCCCTTAATCTTTACCGGATTGGGATTTTCAGTGTACGCCTTTGTAAAAACGCCAGACCTCACCCATGGATTAATTGTACTGGCCTTTTTGCTCATCGGCATCATTGGACTTTTTGCCCGTTTCTTTTCGCTTCGTGTACAAGACCGCGCGGCCAGGGCCGACGAACGGCTGCGCTATTACATCCTCACGGGAAAAATGCTTCCAGCGACCTTGAGAATGGGACAAATTCTGGCTTTGCGTTTTGCCAGCGACGAAGAATTTGCAACCTTGGTTGACCAAACATTAGCCGAACAGCTTTCGCCCACCGAAATCAAAAAAGCCATTAAAAACTGGCGTGGCGATTACCATAGGATTTAATGAGTTTAGATTTACGATTTTGGATTGGTCCTCTATCGAAAGTATCATTGGCTCAAACCAATGATTGGCATTCGATCGTTAGGAATACCGGATTGCCAAGCACTTTAAATAACCGCTTGCCTAATTCTAACCAGTTTCACCAGTAAATCTTCTAGCAATGCCAAATTGAGCATATTTGCGCCATCAGATTTGGCATTGGCCGGATCAGGATGCGTTTCGATGAACAAACCATCAGCACCTACAGCAATAGCCGCCTTGGCAATGGTGGTAATCAGCTCAGGCTTGCCACCGGTTACGCCACTGCTTTGGTTAGGTTGTTGCAAAGAGTGCGTACAATCCATGACCACCGGTACGCCAAAACCTTGCATTTCGGGCAAGCCACGATAATCTACAATCAGGTCTTGATAGCCAAAAGTATTGCCACGATCGGTTAAGATCACTCGGTTATTGCCCGAATCGTTGATTTTCTCTACAGCAAACTTCATCGAACCCGCCGAAAGGAATTGGCCTTTTTTTACGTTCACTACTTTGCCGGTTTGCGCTGCTGCAATCAGCAAATCGGTTTGCCTGCACAAAAAAGCGGGAATTTGCAGTACATCAACATAAGCGGCAGCCATAGCTGCCTCTCCGCTCTCGTGGATATCGGTTACGGTAGGCACATCGAAAGTCTTGCCTACTTTTTCCAAAATCTTCAAGGCTTTTTCATCGCCAATACCGGTAAAGGAACTGCCTTTGCTCCGGTTAGCCTTACGGTACGAACCTTTAAAAATATAGGGGATATTCAGCTTATCGGTTAGGGTTACGATTTTCTCTGCAATGCGCAGGGCAATTTCTTCGCCTTCGATAGCACAAGGGCCAGCCATTAAAAAGAAGTTGTTTGAATCTTGGTGTTTGAGTTTTTCTATGTTTAGCATCTTGGGATTTTAGATTTTAGATCTACGATTTTAGATTTCTGATCGAGGATTTCAGATCGAGAATAGTTCCTAAATCTAAAATTGCAACCGTAAATCGTCAATCTTAAACCGTAAATTAATTAGTTTCCTAGTTCTGACATGAATTTGATACGCATCAATTGTATCTCTTCACGGGTATAATCATTTTCGCCCAAATCGCTCAGGGCATCGTCAATCGAATCGTTATCGGCCGCACGAAAATAATCAAATACCTCGTCTTGCCTGTCTTCATCAATGATTTCATCAACAAAGTAGGAAAGATTTAGTTTGGTTCCCGAATTCACGATGGCTTCAACCTCCTTTAAAATATCAAAATAAGTGAGGCCTTTCGAGCGGGCAATATCCTCCAAGCCAATCTGACGGTCAATATTTTGGATAATCGAAACTTTAAGTGCCGATTTATTGGCTTGGGTTTTAATGACTAAGTCAATCGGTCTTTCGATATCATTATCGTCCACATATTTTTTAATGAGCTCGATAAAAGGTGCGCCAAATTTGAGTGCCTTGCCATTGCCTACTCCCGAAATCTGTTTCAGCTCATCCATGGCAATCGGATAATGCGTACACATTTCTTCCAGCGACGGATCTTGGAACACCACAAAAGGCGGTACGTTTTTCTGCTTGGCAATTTTCTTGCGCAGGTCTTTCAGCAAGCCCAGCAGCTGCGTATCCAATGCACCCGTCCCTTGTTTTACCTCCTCTTCATCGTCTTCGCTTGCATTATCCAACTGCTCGTTGAGGATAAATTTGAGGCTATACGGGTTTTCTATAAAATCCTTGCCTATTTTAGTAAGGTGCAACAATCCGTAGTTGTCAATATCCTTGGCTACAAAATTGTTCAGTACGGCTTGCCTGATCAGCGATTTCCACAACAGTTCGCCATCTTCTTTGCCCTGTCCAAATTCGGGCAGCTTGTTTTGCTCGTATGCAATGGTTTGGGCCGTTTCGTTGCCCATAAAGATATTGAGCAAATGCGCATCGTCAAATTTCTGTCCGGTGCTCTCGATCAGTTTCAACAAGGTAAGCAAATGCGTTTCGGCTTCGAATTGTTGTTTGGGCTTCTTGCAGTTGTCGCACATGCAGTTACAACCGGTTTCGTTAAAGTTTTCGCCAAAGTAATGCAGGATCTGCTTACGGCGGCAAACGCCCGATTCGGCATAATCGATTACTTCTTTGAGTATCTGGGTACCAATTTCGCGTTCAGATACCGGCTTGTCTTTCATAAACTTGGCCAGCTTATCAACGTCTTTTTGCGCATAAAAGGCAATACAAACGCCTTCTCCTCCATCACGACCGGCCCTACCTGTTTCCTGGTAGTAGCCTTCCATGCTTTTCGGAATATCATGGTGGATCACAAAACGCACATCAGGCTTATCGATCCCCATACCAAAGGCAATGGTAGCCACAATCACTTCTACATCCTCCATCAGGAACTTGTCCTGGGTTTCGGCACGCACTTTGGGCTCTAAACCAGCGTGGTAAGGCAAGGCTTTGATGCCGTTAAGATTCAAGCTTTCCGCTACTTCCTCTACCTTTTTGCGGCTCAGGCAGTAAATAATGCCCGATTTACCGGTATTGTACTTGATGTAGCGGATCATTTCCTTGATTACGTCGCGCTTAGGGCGGATTTCGTAAAAAAGGTTAGGCCTGTTAAACGACGACTTGAACAAGGTTGCATCCGTCATTTGCAGGTTTTTGATAATGTCTTGCTGTACTTTTGGCGTGGCGGTGGCCGTTAGCGCAATAATCGGGATTTCTTCTCCCAAGCCTGTAATCACCTGTCTGATTTTTCGGTACTCGGGCCTAAAATCGTGGCCCCATTCCGAAATACAATGGGCTTCGTCAACCGCCACAAAAGAAATTTTGAGCAAACGCAAAAACTCTACGTTTTCCTGTTTGGCCAATGATTCTGGGGCTACATATAATAATTTGGTCTGTCCGTTCAGCAAATCGCTTTTTACCTGGGTAATTTCGGTTTTGTTGAGAGAAGAATTCAGAAAATGCGCAATACTATCGCTGCCGCCAAAGGCCCTCAACTGATCCACCTGGTTTTTCATCAGGGCAATCAGTGGCGAAATCACGATGGCGGTACCCTCGCTCATTAAAGCCGGCAACTGGTAGCAAATTGATTTGCCTCCGCCCGTAGGCATGATTACAAATGTGTTTTTGCCTTCTAAGATATTGGTAATAATGGGTTCCTGATCTCCCTTAAAATTGTCGAAACCGAAAAAAGTTTGCAGGTTATCAAACAACGACTTTTTCACGTCCATTTTTTGTGTCAAATATTCTGTGCTATTATTGTTCAAAATAACATAATTTTGCAGTAATTGAAAGCATTAATATACTAATAAATTCTCTTTGAAAAGTAAAAAATCGATTATCGAAATAGCTGTTTCAACACTTAAGTTAGAATCAGATGCCATTTTAAACCTTTTACAACACGTTAACGAAGATTTTGTAAAGATTGTTGACCTGATTTTAGAGAGTAAAGGAAGGGTAATTGTTACAGGAATAGGCAAAAGCGCCATCATTGCCCAAAAAATTGTTGCAACATTTAATTCTACGGGAACTCCTGCTATCTTCATGCACGCCGCCGATGCCGTACACGGCGACCTGGGCATGATCCAAAAAGACGATATCGTGATGTGCCTTTCCAAAAGTGGCAACACGCCCGAAATCAAGCTATTGGCTCCCTTGTTAAAACAGTCGGGCAATGTGTTGATCGGCATGCTAGGTTCGGTGGATTCTGATTTAGCCAAACAGGCAGACCTTATCCTTAATACCAGCGTAGAAAAAGAAGCCTGTCCGCATAATTTGGCTCCAACCACCAGTACTACGGCACAGTTAGCTATGGGCGATGCCCTGGCCATCTGCTTATTGGAAGCCAGGGAATTCAACACCGAAGATTTTGCGCGTTACCATCCCGGTGGCTCACTGGGCAAACGTTTGTACCTCAAGGCCGGAGATCTGGCGCTTAAAAACGAAAAACCAAGCATTTCGCCTTCGGCATCTGTAAAAGATGTCATTATTGAAATTAGCAAAAACCGTTTGGGCGCCGTTGTTGTTATTGCCGATGACAATATCTTGGGTGTGATCACCGATGGCGATATCAGAAGGATGTTAGAAAAGCATACCAACATCGAAAACATTACGGCCACCGACCTGATGAACCGCAATCCCAAGAAAATTGACAAAAGCGAATTGGCCCTGCTTGCTTTAGAGGTAATCAAAAAGAACAACATTACGCAATTGCTCGTTACCGAAAACGGGCATTATTATGGAATGATACATTTACATGACCTTTTGCAGGAAGGAATTATTTAATTAAAGTCTATCTTAGCTACATGAATAAAAACAACTACGCATTAATCATGGCTGGTGGCGTTGGTAGCCGTTTTTGGCCAGTCAGCAGAACCGAATTCCCTAAACAGTTCATTGATTTTTTCGGCGTAGGAAAAACGCTTATTCAAAGTACTTACGATCGATTTTTACAGATATGTCCAGCGGAAAACATATTTATCGTAACCAACGAGCTTTATGTAGACCTGATCAAGGAACAGTTGCCTGCCTTAAGCGAGAACCAGATTTTGGCAGAACCCATTATGCGCAATACGGCACCCTGCATTGCCTATGGATCGATGAAGATCGCCGAACTCAATCCTGATGCCGTCATCGTAGTAGCCCCATCCGACCATACCATAGCCAACCAAAAGGAATTTGTACGGGCCATCGAACAATCGATGGAGGCCGCTGCCCAAAACAAATGCCTCATCACGCTAGGCATTAAGCCCAACAGGCCCGATACCGGCTATGGCTATATCCAATACATCGACGAAGTGCTGGAAAGCGACGGCAGCATTCACAAAGTGAAAACCTTTACAGAGAAGCCCAATTTAGAACTGGCGCAGTCGTTTATTCAAAGCGGCGATTTCCTCTGGAATGCAGGCATTTTCATCTGGTCGGCCAAAGCCATTGCCAGTGCTTTCGAAAAGCATTTGCCCGATATGCACGACATTTTTAGACAGGGTACGCCTTTTTACAATACTGCCAACGAAATTACCTTTATCGCCAATGCCTACCTGCAGTGCACCAATATTTCGATCGATTTCGGAATCATGGAAAAAGCAGACAATGTGTATGTACTGCCTGCCGATTTTGGCTGGTCTGACCTGGGCACTTGGGCCTCTATTTACGAAATGGCCGAAAAAGATTATGTAGGCAACGCCGTAATCCCTTCTAAACAGGTCATGATGTTCGATTCATCCAACTGCATGGTCAATGTGCCTGAAGAAAAACTCGTGATTTTACAGGGCCTGCACAACTACATTGTGGTCGAGGCGAACAACACTTTGCTCATCTGCCCGCGTTCGGAAGAACAAAATGTAAAAAACATTGTAGCCGACGTCAAAGCGAAATTTGCCAATAAGTTTATTTAGCATTTTAACCTCAGCGTATTCGCTAAGTGCTTTCGCCACTTTTGTCTCTTCAAGGTTAGGAATGCGCTTAACATTTAACATGATCAAATGGAAAACCAGCTCGTTATTAAACCCGCTAGCTTGGACGATGTAGCTACTTTACAACTTTTTGAACAGCAAGTAATTGCAGCCGAGAGACCTTTTACCAATAACATCAGGCCCGAAAAAGTATATTACTACGACCTTAAAACCTTAATAGAAAGCGAAAATAGCCATTTGGTAATTGGTTACCTCAAGGGTATTGCAGTAGCCAGTGGGTACATCAGAATTGAAAAATCCAAGCCCCAGCACCAACCCGACTACTACGCCTACTTGGGTTTTATGTACGTAGATCCGGCTCATCGTGGCAAGGGACTGAACAGCCAGATTTTAAACCATTTAAAAAACTGGGCAAAAGAAAGAAACATTTCCAAGCTTAAGCTAGAGGTTTATGCCGAAAACCAAAACGCCATTAATGCCTACAAAAAATTCGGCTTTAACAACCATATGCTCGAAATGGTGATGGATGTCTAGATGGAAGGTGGAGTTGGCAGTTTTCAGCTTACAGTTGGTAATGATCGGTTAACCGCAAAAAAAGAAACGCTTAACTCCTTAGCCAGCGTTCAACTCAACATTAAGGCATTCCGTACAACAGCCCCTTTGCTGCTCTTAAACGTATAAGGTGGTAAAAATCCAACCCAAAGAAACCTCACTAAACCGTTCGCTGCCTCACTGCTTCGTACAAAATCACTCCAGCTGCCACTGATACGTTTAATGATTCTATTTTACCTGCCATCGGGATTTTGGCCAAATGGTTGGCTACCCTTAACAAGTCGTTAGCGATACCCTCGTCTTCCGACCCCATGATAATCGCTGTTGGCAAGGTATAATCGGGCACATAAATCAGATCGTTGGTTTTTTCGGTACAAGCCACCAGTTGCAGGCCGCTATCCTGCAAAAACAAACAGGTTTTATGCAGATTCGAATGCCTGCAAATCGGAATGCTGAACAATGCCCCTGCCGAAGTCTTTATCGCATCGGCATTGATTTGGGCCGCATTTTTTAAAGGCACTACAATGGCATGCACCCCCACGCAGGCCGCCGTACGGGCAATAGCCCCCATGTTGCGCACATCGGTCACGCTATCGAGCACCAAAATGAGCGGCGTCTCCCCTTTTTCGAAAATAGCGGGAATAAGGTCTTCTATATTCTGGTAAGTTATTGGCGAAATTACCGCAATCACCCCTTGGTGATTTTTGGTGGTCATTCTGTTCAATTTTTCGATCGGAACCGAGCTTAGCGGAATAAGCGATCCAATAAGCAACGACTTAAGCTCCAGGAACAAAGGACCGCTCAAGCCTCGCTGCACGTAAATGGTTTCTATATCACGGCCAGCCTTGATGGCTTCGATAACGGCCCTTATGCCAAATACGAATTCGTTGTTTTCTTTTGCTCTTTGCGGTCTTCTAAAATTGTCCATAGTGATTAATAAAGGCACAAAAGTACGCTAAATAAATGAATCGGCGCCGGGCTTATCCACAATAAATTGTTCAAAAATAATTTAGGCAAAAAAATCAACATATTTAGCTTCAACTTGTTAACAAACAACTGAAAACTTGTACAAACAAAAGGCAAAGTTTTGTCTATTTTTGTTGCTATGAGTCTCGATAACGAATCACAAGGTCAGGGGAAATTTTCAACTTCGGCAAGAAAAAACAGGTTTACAACACCATCGGTAAGTACAATGGGCAAAATACCACCACAGGCTACCGATTTGGAAGAAGCCGTTTTAGGCGCTTTGATGCTGGAAAAAGATGCACTTTCAACCGTAATCGACATCCTGAAGCCTGAGGTTTTTTATCACGAGGCCCACAAAAAGATTTTCGAAGCCATCCAAACGCTTTTCCAAAAGTCGAAACCGGTTGATATATTGACCGTAACAACAGAAATGCGCCAAAATGGAACACTAGAACTTGTTGGCGGTGCATTTTACATTACCAATTTAACCAATCGTGTGGCTTCTTCGGCCAATATCGAGTTCCACGCCCGTATCATTTCGCAAAAATACATCCAGCGCGAACTGATCAGGATTTCTACCGATATCATTACCAATGCCTACGAAGATACCACCGATATTTTCGATTTGCTGGACCAGGCCGAGAAAGGCCTTTTTGATATTGCCCAAAACAACTTGCGCAGAGATACGCAAAAAATGGACGAGATCATCAAGCAGTCTTTGGCTACTTTAGAAGAGTTGCGTACCAAAACCGATGGTTTAACCGGTGTACCTTCGGGCTTTACCGATCTGGACAGGATTACCGGTGGCTGGCAAAAATCGGATTTGGTGATTATTGCGGCAAGGCCGGCAATGGGTAAAACAGCCTTTGTATTGAGCTGTGCCCGTAATGCTACCGTCGAGTTTAAAAAGCCCGCCGTAGTTTTCTCGCTAGAGATGTCGTCGGTACAGTTGGTTAACCGTTTGATTTCTGGCGAAACCGAGATCGAACAAGAGAAAATCAGGAAAGGAAACCTGGCCGAATGGGAATGGCAGCAGCTGCACAGCAAAATTGGCAGTTTAAGCGAAGCCCCTCTCCTCATCGACGATACTCCAGCCCTGAATATTTTCGAATTCCGCGCCAAATGCCGTAGGCTCAAATCGCAATACGACATTCAAATGATTATTATCGATTATTTGCAGTTGATGCACGGTAAAGGCGAAGGCGGCGGTAACCGCGAGCAGGAAATTGGCAGTATTTCGAGGGCACTTAAATCGGTAGCCAAAGAATTGGACGTACCGGTATTGGCGCTTTCGCAGCTGAGCCGTGCCGTGGAGAGCAGACCTGGACCAAACGGCAAAAGGCCAATGCTATCCGATTTGCGTGAATCGGGATCTATTGAGCAGGATGCCGATATGGTACTTTTCTTGTACAGACCAGAGTATTACGGCATTACCGAAGACGAAAACGGCAGATCGATGGCAGGCGTGGGCGAAGTAATCATTGCCAAGCACCGTAATGGTGAAACCGGTATCGTACCGCTTCGCTTTATCGGTAAATACGTGAAATTTGCCGATTTGGAAGACAGTTTTGCGCCAAATTCAATTGGTTCCGGAAGCTCAAGCGCAGGTATGCTACCTTCTGGTTCATTTGATAGTTTTCAGGGCATTCCTCCAAATCAAGGAAATGTAATCATTAGACCATCTAGCATGAACGATATGCATGACGATGAGCCACCTTTTTAGCAACTAGCCATGGATTAAAAGATTTTTTCTTCGATCCTTAGAAAAGACATTAGATAAAATACCCCAGTACAATCCCTACCAGCACAATAATCGGCGGGCTTATCTTGGTAAAATTGAGCACAAAAAAGGTTCCTATCAAGATAGAAATAGGCAATGCGTTAAATCCGACCGGCTTGACCAGCAACATAAAAGCGGCGATAATAAAGCCCACACTTACGGCATTAATGCCCGAAAGCGAATGCTTAATGCGGCCTATCTTCTTTAAATCGTCCCAAAAGGGAACAATAAACAACACCAAGATCAATCCAGGTAAATTAATGCCCAGCACGGCCAATACGCCACCCAAAGCCTGTCCGGTTACGCCATAATGCCCATGCTTCATGCTCAGGGCACCCAGATAGCTCGTAAACGAAAATGTTGGCCCTGGCAAAACCTGTTGCAAGGCATAGCCCGAAATAAAATCAGATTGCAGCAGGTAATGTTTCGACTGTACAAATTCCGTAAACATCAAAGGCACCAGAACCTGTCCGCCGCCAAACACAAAAATACCGTTACGGTAAAAGTTCTCGAACAGCCTAATCGGCAAACTGAACGGCGATGTACGGTTAATAATAGCCCCTAGTAAGGCCATAAACACCATAAAGCCAATAAAATAAGTCAGTTTTCGTGGATTGATATTTGATAATAACCTTACCCTAATTTGGGTTTCTTCACTGGGCGTACCAATAGCCGACGAAACCATGCCACCAATTAAAATGGCCATCGGAAAAACATAGGCGTTTCTCAATACCAAGGTAGCCACCACTGCCGAAAAGGCCAAAAACACAGACAGCTCTGTAGTTAGCACTTTTTTGGCCAAGTTAAAAGCCCCATAGGCCACAATGCCCAGGGCAATGGGATGGATATATTTGAGGATTTCGACAAATTGCTGCTTTTGATCCAGAAAGCCATAACTAATAGCCGCCAAGGTCATGATGGCTGCTGAGGGCAAAATCCAGATCAAAAAGGAAATGATGGCCAGTTTTAGCCCGCCTACTTTATAGGCAATGCCCACCAATGTTTGCGTAGAGGCCGGCCCGGGCAGTACTTGGGCCAAGGCATTGAGTTCCAGTAGCTCTTCTTCGGTAATGTATTGGGTGTTTTTAACAAAATAGCGCAACAAGAGCGAAATATGTGCCTGGGCGCCACCAAAGGCGGTAAAGGTGAAAACAATTACACTCCTTAAAAATAAAAGTTGCCTTTTTGCCAATGTATGTTCAGTTAATCATCTTCGTAATCAAGACCTGCCGCGCTGTTGTAGGCGCCTTGCAGCTCCGAAAGTGCATGCATATCGCGTTTGCTCCTTGCCGTTTGCATCCCCTGCTGATAAATGGCTATCGCCTTGTCTTTTTCTCCCTGTTTTTCGTACAGCTTGCCCAGGTGGTAATAGGTACCAACATAGCTCGGATGTTCGTTTACCAGTTTCAGGTAATAGAAAAAAGCATTTTCTATGTCATTTTGTGAGTTATACTCGGTAGCCAAAGCGTATAATATAAAGCTGTCGTTAGGTTCCTGCTCTAAAAATTCCAATAACTTGGTCAAACGCGCGTTTTGCATTTTAAATCCCTGCTTTTTTAATTAGATTTGCAAAAAGACAATTTAAAGAATCTATACTTCGCTAATTGTAAAAATCTGGCTAAATATAGGTTCATTACCCTTAAAACAAATGTAAACGTATGAAAATATTAGTTTGTATCAGTAACGTGCCCGACACCACTACAAAAATAACTTTTACTAACGATAATACACAATTCAATACCGCAGGCGTACAGTTTATTGTCAACCCTTACGACGAGATTGCACTGTCGAGAGCCATAGAACTTTGCGAAGGCGGCAAAGGTACCGTAACCGTTATTAATGTGGGCGAAAGTGCTATAGAACCTACAATTAGAAAGGCATTGGCCATTGGAGCCGATGATGCCGTAAGGATAAACGCGGCACCCAGAGATGCTTATTTCACCGCATTTCAGATTGCCGAATATGCCAAGAGTAACGAATTTGATATGATTTTGTGTGGCAGGGAGTCTATCGATTACAATGGATCTCAAGTAGCGGCCATGATCGGCGAGTTTTTAGATATCCCTTCTATTTCTATCATTAAGAAATTAGATTACGACGGCACTACGGCCACCCTAGAGCGCGAAATTGAAGGTGGCAAGGAAGTACTGAGCGTAAGTGGCAAATTTGTAGCCAGTTGCGCAGAGGGCACGGCCGAAGCCAAAATCCCTAACATGAGAGGCATCATGTCGGCCAGAACCAAGCCTTTGCAAGTGGTAGAAGCCAAAGAAATCGAAGAACTGGGCAAAGTAACCAAGTTTGAAACCCCTGCTCCTCGCGGCGCGGTAAAATTAATTCCGGCCGAAAATGCCGAAGAATTAATCGCTTTGTTGCACTCCGAAGCCAAAGTTATCTAAACCACGCCTAATTAACTGAATTATAACATTTAAAATTAATCTCCAAGAGATTTCAACCATAACACTATGTCAGTATTAGTATATGTAGAACACGCCGACGGCAAATTCAAAAAATCTGTTTACGAAGCGGTATCTTATGCCAAAGCGATTGCTAACCAACAAAACACCAACCTTACCGCCATTTCTATTGGCAATGTAGCCGAAAGCGAATTGAAGGAACTGGGCAAATATGGCGCAAGCAAGGTTTTGAATGTAACTGCCGATCAGTTGAAAAACTTTGTTAACCAAGCTTACGGCGCTGTTATCGCCGAAGCGGCCAAAAAAGAAAATGCCGACATTGTGGTATTATCCAACTCTTTTTCAGGCAAGGGGTTAGCGCCTAGAATTGCAGTAAAGCTTCAAGCCGGATTAATTGATGGCGCAGTAGAGCTGCCAAATTTTGACGGTGGCTTTTCGGTGAAGAAAACCGCTTTCTCGGGCAAGGCTTTTGCCATTACCACCTTAACTTCGGCCAATAAGATTATCGCTTTAAATCCGAACGCATTTGGCGTAAAAGAAAATCCCGTGGATGCCACCATCGAAGCCTATAGCCCGGCAATCAAGCCTACAGACCTGACTGCTATAGTGAAGGAAATCGTAAGGGCAACCGATAAAGTATCGTTACCTGATGCCGAATTGGTGGTATCGGGTGGCCGTGGCTTAAAAGGTCCTGAAAACTGGGGAATGATCGAAGAACTGGCCGATTTGTTGGGCGCCGCTACCGCTTGTTCTAAACCCGTTTCTGATGCCGATTGGAGGCCACATTCTGAACACGTAGGCCAAACCGGTATTGCCATCAGTCCTAACTTGTACATTGCCATCGGTATTTCTGGTGCCATCCAGCACTTGGCAGGTGTAAGTTCTTCAAAAGTGATCGTGGTCATCAACAAAGATCCAGAAGCGCCGTTCTTCAAAGTGGCCGATTACGGTATCGTAGGCGATGCCTTTGAAGTGGTGCCCAAAATTATTGCTGCATTGAAAGCCCATAAAGGATAACATTAAATAAAAGAACCTAACAGGCTTGCAAAAAGCTTGTTAGGTTTGTTTATATATGAAAAAAGTAAAACTTGATATTGTTGGTTTGTCTTATAGCCAAACCCAGTCTGGAGCTTATGCATTGGTGCTTGGCGAGGTGAACGGACGCAGGCGGTTGCCGATTATTATTGGTGCTTTTGAGGCACAGGCCATTGCCATCGAAATCGAAAAGATGACCCCTACCCGCCCGTTAACGCACGACCTGTTCAAATCGTTTGCCCAGGCTTACCAAGTAGAAATTACAGAAATCATTATTTATAACCTGGTCGACGGCGTTTTCTTTGCCAAACTGATCTGTACAGATGGTAAAACCACTCAAGAAATTGATGCGCGTACTTCTGATGCCATTGCCTTGGCGGTCAGGTTCAATGCGGCTATTTATACCTATGAGTTTATCCTTTCTTCGGCAGGAATTGTAATTGAAGGAAACGATTTTCTCTTTCTCGAAAACATGGATTCGATTGCCAAGGAACACAGTTCTGAAGATGTGCCCACCTCTATTCCCAATGCCGGAGGCTACCATTCGCTAAGCTTGGAAGAACTGCAGCAGAAACTGGAAGAAGCTTTGGCCGAAGAAGCCTATGAAAAAGCAGCCCGAATCAGGGACGAAATCAACAAGAGAAACAGCCAGTAACATTCCCATATTTTCCTCATGAAAAATATCGTTGCCGGCATTGCAATCTTTCTCTTTTGGTTTTTACCGGCTTCGGCGCAAAACAATCCGCATACTTTATTATGGGAGGTCTCCAAAAAGGGACAAACCAACAAATCGTATTTGTTTGGTACTTTTCATGAGGTTAATCCCGATTTTTTCGATTCTATTAAAATCGCAAATGAATACTTGATAAAAAGCAAACTCCTGTTGGTAGAAGCCTACGAGCCAAACATCAATGGCGAACGGAAAACACCCATATATACTTGGAACAAAGCCAAATGGGATTCCTTGCTCAACACTACGCAACAAGAAAAATTCGATGCCTATATCAAAAGCATGTACGGCGACGAAGAAATGTATAAATCTTCTCCTCAACTACTGACTTTCTTATTGTTACGAAACTATTTTCAGGGCATTTGCGATACGGTAAACAGAAAATCTTTTGAAGTAATGGACAATCGGATTATCGATATTGCGCTAAAAAGTAAATTGGAAGTGAAAGGTTTGGAGATGAATCAGATCAACATGATCAATACTAGCTTTAAAACAGATATTGCTTTGTCTGATACATCGAGTACGAACATGATCCTCAAGCTGATGGATTACATCAGCACCGCCAATACCCGCACCGAAATTGCCAAAGTGCTATTTGACTACAAGAAATTCGATGTCGACTACCACTTCCAGGTCATCTCAGATTCAACTGAACAGTTTCTCACTGCAAGAAATAACAATTGGATGAAAGCCATTCCAGATTACTTGACTGCTAAACCTTGCTTTATAGCCGTTGGCTTTAGGCATTTGACGTTAAAAAACGGGTTAATTCAGCAATTACGAAAATTAGGCTACACCGTTGAACCTGTTAAAATCTAACTCAAAAACACACTACACTATTGAATACGCCTTTTCTTTTTCGACAAATTTTAGCTGCATTGTAGCTAATGTTTTAAAATAATTATAACTTACAGCTAATTTAAAACTAAGCAACTAAACCGTATTTATGAATATTAAAATTCGTTTGACCATAATGAGTTTTTTCCAATTTTTTGTGTGGGCTGCCTGGCTCATTACCATTGGAAACTATTGGTTCGGCACCAAACAATGGGCTGGCGCTGATTTTGGGATCATCTTCTCTACCATGGGGATTTCCTCGCTCTTTATGCCAACCATTACGGGTATTATTGCCGACAAATGGCTCAATGCCGAAAAACTATATGCCCTGTCTCTTATACACATCT
>NZ_JAELUC010000379.1 GCF_016429155.1 Pedobacter sp. ASV12
CTTTCCAACAGCATTATTGAAGCAATCAAAATATGTTTCATGATTTATCGGTTTTTTTGAAAATTATTTAAAGATACCCGTACCATTAAATGAACTTGCACCGGTATTTAAGCTCATCCTTCCTTCCTGTCTCTTATACACATCTGACGCTGCCGACGAACCACGACATGGGTTGGTGTGGGGGGGGGGGGGGGGGGGGGAGAGGGGGGGGGGGGGGGGGGGGGGGGGGGGGGGGGGGGGGGGGGGGGGGGGGGGGGGGGGGGGGGGGGGGGGGGGGGGGGGGGGGGGGGGGGGGGGGGGGGGGGGGGGGGGGGGGGGGGGGGGGGG
>NZ_JAELUC010000041.1 GCF_016429155.1 Pedobacter sp. ASV12
TCGTAGGCCATGGGCTGCACCAGGTCGGCAAAGGAAGGGCTCCCCTGTACGGTTACCGTCTGCAGGGGCCTGCCCAGCCCGTCGAGGTACTGGATGGCCTGGTTCTCCTCGCATACGCTGCGCGAGGTGTTGATGTTGCTGCTGTTTACCCCTGCGATCTTGAATACCCTCGAAAGCACGTAGTTCTGGTTGGCACTCGGCGAAGACGCCAAGGGGTTGCAGAGCTGGAAGCTGGCACCGGTAAAGATGCGCACGCTGCTGCCGTACGGGACCTGGAACCCGTCGACCAGCGTGACGCTGCCCGTGGCTTTGATCTCTGTTTGTCCGGTATAGCTTGACAGGGTGATATGCTGCTGGGCCATGGCCGTTCCCGAAAGGAGCAGCGAGGCCAAAAGGAAAAATCTGATGTTCTTCATGGGGCGTTAGTTCTTGTAGTGGTAGTCGTAGCTCTTGAGGATGTTTTTGTCTTGGTCTCTTACGTAGAGCAGCCGGCCATAGGGGTCGTATTCGAAATAAGTGGTCAGGCCCTTGGCGTCCGTTTGGCTCGTAATGCCCACCAGTGGATCGTGCGTATAGCTTGTGAGCTGGGCATCGGCAGGATAAATGCTCACATCGTCATAAGCCGTGCCTGAAGACAATGTCATGCTGTTTCCTGTATAGGGTTCTACCTTTTGCTTCCAACTACCATCGAAATACCAATAGCTGATCACATAATTACGGCTATTGGGCCTGGTCCAGCTTACAGTATAAGCTCCTCCGCTCGACTTTTTACCTGTATGGGCATTACCTGCAGTTCCCGTTTCTTCAAAGCCTTCAAAATAAAACTCCGTATCGAGCGCATTAGTTGCTGCCGCCAGCACCAAGGTGCCGTTGTAGCCCCATTTAAAACCCTGCTTCTTTTGCTGGTCGTTAACCAGGGATACCAGGTTATAATTGGCATCATAGCCATAGCTCAACCTATTTTTATAAGCATTTGCAATCGTACTTCCCGTGTAGGCAGGGAAAGACACCGAATCTATAGGCTGTGCCAACTCTAGGCCGTAATAATTTTCTGGGAAAGTTCCCGGCTGATTTTTATAGGTAGTCAGCTCACCACCTATGAGTTTGGTTGAAGTGCTATTTTTGGTATAGATTCTTTTTTCTACTACCGGATTGGAATAATAGCTCGATAGCGGATTGATATCTTTTGGATAACGGAGCGAAACCAGGGTTTGTTCCCCATTGCTTTTGTTAGACAGTTGCCTAGTTAGCTGGATATGGGCCGGGTTATCATAAAAATATTGATAGCTTGTGGTAATGGTCTTTGTGGTATCGGCCTGATCGTATAGGGTTTCTGTTTTGCCCGTTGGAAAACTCCACGACGAATAGAGATTAAAATAATTCACCACAAATTCGGGGCCTCTCGGAGCTGGGCCACTCTGCGGAAATCGCTGTGGAATAGCCGGTTTATACAAAGCTACCTTTGCACCCCTCACAACGTATTCATGTGGATAGCTTGAGCTTGGTCCATAAGTCATTTTATAAGTATTGACTGTTTTTTTAACTGGCAGGTATTTTGCCAATGTTTCATTCCAAGCAAATTCTTTTGTTTCCAACGGCAGGCCGTCAACCCAATCATTGCTGATCATCGCGCCAAACGGGTACTCCGGGCTACCCGAAATATCTCCAAAATGCGAAAAACGGTTAAGGGTATAGCCTTTGTGTTGGTCTTCTACGTATACGCTCACTTCGGCATAGGCTACCGGCCCTCCCTGTGCACGCCCGATAGGGGTCAAACTCGATGTAGATTGGGCATAGAACAGACAATCGTAATACTGCTGCGAGTCATCATTAAATCCTTCTTTATTGTAGATATATTCATATCTTGGCGTATATCCATTCACGCCGGCAGAAAGGCCGGAACCGTCAGATCTGTTATAATCATAATATGTCTTTTTACTATTGCCAACAATTGGGTTATCAGTAATCCGCTTAATCCTTAGGCCTCCAGTTATTTTGTTCGTATTGGTAGCTGGCGCTAATTCCGTTTCATGCCAATAAACCTCAATAAACCCAGTATTTCCTAACCCAATATAAGGTATGTTAAGATAATAATTTCCAGGATCTAGTGATAAATTGGTGTTCCCGAGAACCGGCGATTCCCCAAAAAATTGGTATAGAACATGATGATTAGCATCCAGAATCTGTACTGGACAGCCATCACAACCAATTCCTGTGTCTGGATCACCAGCATAGGTACCTCTATGTTTAATCGTAAATCTTGACCCGCTAATACCAACTGTAAATGGGACAACCACTGCAGAATCAATCGACTCATAGGCCGCAGCGACATGAATTACATCCTTTTGATAAGGCACCGTTCCATAAGGAAATGTATTCGATTCAAACTCAAATTCGGAATTACCACCCGTAGGATAGCTTATTTTTTTCAAAATCCCATTTTGTGCAGCTAAATCCGAAGGCTCACGATCTCCTCCGGTTAGAAAGCCCTTGTCAGGGTTGGCCGGCAACAGGGTCGAGTTGCCAGAGCCATTATAAAAGCCCCAGTGATCCTGTGATTTGCTGAGGCGTTTTGGCAACAGGCTTTCATTATACTGGAAATAGTAAGGGTTTTCTCCTGCTTTTTGTACACTTTCCAATCGCAAGCGGTAATCATCGGGATCGGCAGATCCTGTTGTAGAAACGTAATAGCCATAGGTAAAGGTAAAAGTAGCAATCACCGTATTGGTATTGGCATTTTTTACCACAATAGAGGTTAGTGCCGACGAGCCGGGCAAATCCGTTCTGCTTTGCGCATAGTAAAAGTTGATCTCTACGCCGTTGCTCGCCGTTATTTTCTTTATCCTCGAAGCTGCTACATGGCTGGTGCTTTCGGTAAGGGTATTGGTAGGCATAATCCCTGCACAACCGTACTGGTCTGGATATCTGCTATAACGCGTTTCTGAAGCCTGGTTTTTAAAGCTGTAAGAATAGGTTTCGTAGGTATAATTGATTTCTTCGTTAAAAGGCGTACTTATTTTACCCGGATACATGGCATTGCTCTGGTAGCTTGGGGCAGCACCGTTAGCAGAAAGCCCACCAAAATATTGATAATTTGTGGTGGTCAGATCAGCACCCACAAACTGGAATACATTATCGTTCTCGTCTGTGATTTCGTTACCCTCCCAAATCCTTACATTTTGATAAGGCATGGTATAGATGGTTCCATCCTGTCCATAAAAATACTTGAAAGACTTGCCATTGATGTTCACATAGTACAAATCAGGTTGCGTATCATAATGGTCTTCCGCAATTTCGGTCATGAAGTCGTATTTTGGATCGGAAAGATAGGGATCCAATGCGCCCCACTGCGTTTGCAGGCTGCCGGTTTGCGGCAAACGGTAAATATTGGGTACATTAAGCCATCCCCCCGCTTCTTGATCAGGAATTCCGTTCACATTAGCGGTAATCGATCCGCCAAAATTTAGCGACCAGCCGAGGCCTACGTTACTAGCTATCTCATCTACTTTGATACCTCCCGCATGGTAGCTCAAAGAAATAGGCACCTTGATGCCTTTAAGGTCGATGGTATAAATTGGAATACCAATACTGGGAACTCCCGTATAGAGCGAAACCGGTATTTCGCCATACTTGGCAAAGCTAGCCGCCTCTGCCGAAGCAGGTATTACGTTTAACTTTGGAACGGTTGAGGATGTCGAGGTTTGGGCGTAAGCGCCTAGGCTGCAAAGCAGCAAAAACAAGAGTAGCTGTTTCATTTATTCGATTGCGTTCTGGATTTCTATAAGTTTGGCCTTAAAGAAACGTGTTACTTATCTGCCCCCAAGATGTAAACAAAAATCGAATAAAAAAAACTTTTTCCCCAACAGTTGTTTTCGCAGGACGAACGTATCGAATCGCAGGATGAACGTGCGTTTGGGCAGGATATTACGATTCCGAAACCAGGACTTTTACGTCTGTTTTTCAAGCGCTTTCCGGAGTAATTCTGCATGAAAACCGATTTTAGATTGGACTTGCATCAACAACAGATAAAATCCACTCCAGATGGATACCGGATTGCCATCCTACAGCATAAGCCAATCTTCTCATTGACCAATGAATCATCTTTAAAAACTATTGCTCATCTGGAACATTGGCAAGTACATCGCGATTAGGATTACGCCTACGGCCAATCCCAAAAAGATAATGATCAAGGGTTCTAATAGGCCACTGATGGCATTGGTTTTATATTCTACTTCCTCGGTATACTGATTAGATAGCTGTTCAAAAAAGTACTCGAGCTTATTCACCTCTTCGGCAATTTTAATCATCTGGATAAACTTAACGGGATAGAATTCGTGCTTGGCCAAAGTAGCCGATAAACTGCTCCCCATCAAAATATCCTTTTCGGCCAGTGTAAGCGATTGTTCTATGGGATAAAAAGTGATCATCTGTTTCACCATGCCCAAGGCCTGCAGCAAAGGCGTATTGGTTCCGGTAAGCAGGCGCATGGTATTGGCAAAACGAGCCAGGTATATTTTTTTGAGGATATCGCCAACAATGGGAACTCGCAACAAGGTTAAGGACGACCATTTCTTGAACCAGGCTGTTTTTTTGCTAAATAAATAAACGGCCATGACGGCTACGATCAGCAATAAAATCAGGTAAATGTAACGATCGAACCAATCGGAAAAGCTTACAATGAGCGAAGTAATGTAAGGCAACTTGCCACCAAAGCGCTTAAATACATCGGCAAACATAGGCACCACAAACTTGATCATGAAAAAGATGGCCGCAAAGGAAGTGCTCAAAACCAGCAGGGGATAGGTGATAGCGCCCACGATTTTTCGTCGCTGACTGATTTTGCTCTTGAAATACTTGCCTAATTCGGTCAGTACTTCTGCCAAACGGCCAGTCTCTTCGCCGATGCGAACGCTATAGTATTCGTAACTGCTGAACTTCTCATTGTTTTTTAGGGTTTCCGATAAAGAATTTCCAGCCACCACTTCTTTTTGGATGGTTTCAAACAAGGCCACATCTTTGGCATTGGTATAAGAGCTTGCCGTTAGCTCCAAAGCCGTTTTAATATCGATACCAGACTGGATCAGCGTACCCAATTCATTGTAAAAAGCTTCTTTTTTCTTGTCGGGTAATTGGCCGTTGCCAAATGAAATATCCTTATTCAACAACTCGAAAAACGCCGAACCCGAATCTTTTTGGGGCGCTTTTTTGGGTTGCTGGTAATTGGAGATATTGATAGATGGCATGTTAGTTAAAAAGATTTTGGGCGCTATAGGTTTTACTTAATTGTATGGGCACTTGAATGCGTTGATCTAAATTCATTTTGAACCGCAGCTCGTCGATAGTATCTGGTTCTAAAACTTCCCGGCCTTCAAAAAAGAAGCCAACTTCGCTTGGTTTTAGCTTAAAGGTATCGGTATGCAGTTCGCCTGATTTTCTGAGCACGGCATCGGGACTAAAGATATAATAGATTTTTGAACTATCTTGTTGCAGCTCCACTCCTTCTTCATTTTTGAGCACCATATTGCTTTTCAGAAAATCCCTTTCCAAAACATGCCTCAGTGTAAGCACCACATCTGCCGTTTGGTTTTTCTGCTGAAAGCCGGCATAATATTTTGCAATAATGCCATAGGCCGAATAGCAGATGGCTATGCAGATAGCCGATAGCAGCATGGCTATAGTTACTTCGAATAACGTGTAGGCTTTAATCTTCATGCTTGACCTGCTCTTTAAATAAAC
This sequence comes from Pedobacter sp. ASV12, assembly GCF_016429155.1. Taxonomy (GTDB): domain Bacteria; phylum Bacteroidota; class Bacteroidia; order Sphingobacteriales; family Sphingobacteriaceae; genus Pedobacter. Next base: position 5,737 of record NZ_JAELUC010000041.1, read on the forward strand.
ATTTGATGTTGCCCAAACTGGTTCCGTTCAGCTTTGCCTTGATTTCTAGCTTGGCAATTCCTGCAACCTCGCTGGGGCCAATGCTCAACTGGTAGTTTATGCTGTCTATCGTAACTTCTGTTGCTTCTAAATAACCATTTTTCTTTACCTGCTCACTAAGCAATTGCAGCTGGTTCTGCGCTTGCAGTTTTTTGTAGGAAACTCCGGTACGCAGCACATTACCAAAAACCTGCATGGCAATGGCAAACACCACCATAATGATGACCATGGCGATCAGCACCTCGATAAGTGTAGAGGCCTGTAGTTTTTTGTTGATCAGTTTAGCCATTTTAAAATCCGGTTTGGTCGTTGCTCCTTAAACAACTTAGAGCTAAGATAGTAACGGCTCCTCGCTTTGCTGTTAAAAGCAACATCTATCAGGAAATTCTCATACAAGGTAAGCGGTGTTTTCATTAAAAACCTGTTACAGGAAACCTTGCCATTGATCTTGCTTCCCTTTTCAACCCGCAGCAAGCCCGTACTGTAAATTTCTCCTTGTACGCGTGTATCTTTGCCCAACCCAATTAAGGTTTGTAAGGCGGTGCGCTCATTTTCGTGACTAAAAATGATGCCATCAAAATTAACATGATCGCCCAATACAATTTGAGGTTGCACTACCGATCTTTTGGTACGCATTACGCCCAATACGGATGGATATTTAAATTCGACGTTATCGGCTACCAAAATCGAATCGACGGCAAAAAGCTGGCAGCTTCCTTTAAAGCCCTGCTCTACCTTGATTAACGGAGCATAAATCTGAATACCATTTAATTGCGCGGTTGCCGAAATGGTAACCAACGAATCGGAAATCAATATGATGTTTCCTTCCAAATTAACATCGGCCAAATTGGCGATTTGTGGCAATTTAAATTTTTGGGTAGAATCCAAAAAAGAAACCCTGAGCTCGTTTTGTTGCAAGACGGGCAACTTTTGTGCCTGATTGGCAAATACTGCTTTCAGCCGTTCGAGAAGCTTTTCGTTTAAGGGCTTCAGCATACGTGTGCTGTTGCTGGTTTTGCCACCAAAAATGAGCTCTTTGCCCCCATCGTAGGGCTTGCCTTCGGCATACGACTGACGGATACCGGATTTAGGCAGTTCTACATTGCCGGTAATTCGGGTATGGCCACTAATAGACAAAGGCCGGTCTTCATCGCTTAAATAGATAGCCGTAGAATCGGTAAGATTTCCGATTAAAAATGCGCGTTTCAAGGTATCCTGCTTCACAAAACTTTTCAAGATGGCCAAATCAAAAATACCCCAGTCTTTTTTATCCAGTTCCAAACTATCTAACTCATCGCCAAAAAGATCGAGGGTTTGTTTACCCTCCATAGCATCTTTGTTAGCCAAGGTGTATTCGATACCGGAGTTGAGGTTATTCAACAAGCGGTTGTAGCGGATTTCCTTTAAATAGCTATTGCGGTAATGTGCGGCCAGCATGATGAGCGAAGCCGAAACAATCGCAATAAAAAATGCGATCACAATAGCAAAATAAAGGGCGCCGGCTTTAAGCATTTTATTGGTTTATTGGTTTATTAGCGTTATTCATTAGCCAACTAGAAGATTAGCTGATTAGTCATTGGCTAATTGCTTACTGAAGACCCAGGACATCCTCCACTTCCATTCGCTATTTCCATCGTACATTTTACATCTTACATCCTGTTAACTAAAAACTGAGAACCGTAAACTGGACTACTTGTTCAATTTCTTCTTTAACTCGTCAATCTCTTTCTGTTGTTGGATGATATACAAAGTTAACTCTTCTACTTTTTGCAACAACTTGGTCTGCAGTTCGCTTACGCCAACCCCTTCCTGCTGCATGGCTTTGGCCGTCGGGATTTCGGGCAGGTGCTTGTTCTCTTTGATGAATTTTTCGACCTCGGCCAATGGGCGCAACCTGTAGTTGTTTTCGAATACAAAATCGGCACCGGTGGTATTCACTACGATTTCGTTGGCGCGGGCCTTGCCGTTGACATCTAATTTATACGCGTTATTCGCTTGCGAAGTTTTGCCAATGAGGAGATTTCCGTTTTGGGTAATTCTCATTTTTTCGCTATTCTCTACCGGCATATCCGTATTTATCGGCCCTGTTATTCCGGTATGAAACGTAATGCCATAAATATAATTTAGAGAAATAAAGCTACTTGCATCATAGGGGTTAATGGTTTTCCTAATGGTGTTATTTGTAGCTCCGTTGGCTACATTGTTGCCCAGAATGGTTGATAAGCCACCAAGGGTTTCAGATAATGAGGCATAATTAATCAAATAACCCATTCCCCCATCAACTAATTTAACACTTCCATTAACGGTAAGCGGATAATTTGGGCTTACTGTACCAATACCCACATTACCTCCGGTGAATGCAAATTGACTGGCATCCATTTGTAGTTTTACATACGCTGAGTTTGCTCTATTATAGGCTTGTAGCCCAACAACACCTAATGGTTGTCGCAGATAAACCTCAAGTCCATCCTGATTTTGATCCGAAACAACAAATTTTTGCAATGGGCTAATCGTTCCAATGCCAATGTTTCCATTGGGTAAGATAGCAAGTTTAGCGTTGGTATATTCGCCTCGGCTAACTATCCATGGACCTTCGTCGTGTTGGTTACCAAAAAACCAGCTTGGTGTACCATTCTGCAATAATGTCTGTATTCCCTGCAAATAGCCACCTTCATTAGTGTTTCTTTTGAGATTGATTATAGGAGAATAGCCATAAATTGTAGGATTACCTGTGCTTGGATAATCATTAACCTGAGCAAAGCCAGCCAATGAAATTGCCATCAAAGGCAATAAGAGGTTAATTTTTTTCATATTTAGATTTTTTTTGTACTCGGGTTACGGTTAAATAATTTAAGGCTTCTTCATTACTGGTGCAACTGGTTGCTTTTGAATGGTTGCTTTCTTTTTGAAAAGCCTACTTAACCAACTAGACTTTGGTTTTGCGGGCTGTAGCACTCCACTTCTATAATTGGTTATGCTTACACTATCCGCACTGATATACCGCCTAAGTCGGCCATTAACCTTCCCTTGCTTGTAGGTTCCTTCTTCCAATAGGTTGCCCTGCTTATCGTATTTATAGAAACGGCCATTGAGTTCTCCATTGCTGTAGTTGGTCCTTTCTACCAAAACGCCTTCCTCAGTCCAGCTTTTCCATTCGCCTGTTTTTAAGCCTAACCGAAAATAGCCTTGTTCTTTAAGGTTGCTGTTCAAGTAGAAATCGCTATACAATCCATGCAAAAGCTTGCCGCTAAAACCACCTTGGGTAGCTTTGATCTGGTTATGACTAAACCAATAATATTTTTTGTCTGCCTCAGTAAACCTGAGTTCCTCGTTATCGGGTTGGGCCTGAAAAACTACTTTGTGGTCGTCGTAGCTAATGGTATGCCGATAGGTTGACGGATCAAATAAATCTTTATAGCGTTGCGCTTTTAATTGGGTACCGAAACCCAAAAACAGCAATAAAAGTAGGTAGCGTTGCATGTTATTTTATTCTAATGTATTTGGTCTCGCCTTGGTACTGTACCTTTACCGAATCGCCGGTATGTTTGAGCAGTTTTATTCCGTTGGCGCTCTGTCCTTCAGAAAGCATCACTTCTTTGCCATTTACCGATAAGATGGCCAGCTTTTGTTTGGTAGACGGATTGTTGATGTAGCCGCTATATGAAACTCCGCTCCAGTTTACTTGTGGTTTGGGCATGAAGGGAGGCTGTGGCGAAGCTACATTGACCCGTACAGCCGGGACTGTTTTTTCTTCTACAAATCCGGAAGTCGAGCTTGAAAAAGGATTGCGGTAATTCAGATCTAGACTTACCGGATCTTCTTCGTGGTTGACCATTTTAAAATAGGGAGTTTTGGCTACTGGCCCGGCCATGATGGGCACATCCTCCTCAGAAACAGCCACAAAAATTCGGTAAAATATAATTCCCCAAACCGCAGCAACACAGGCCATGAGCACATAAGTAAACTTCTTGCTTTTCATGGGCTTACTGCAGGGTAAAAGTAAAAGTATCGCTAAAGTCGCCCTTATTGCCGGCTTTATCTATAGCGCGTACTTTCCAGGTCAGGGTTTCACCACTATTGCCCAAATTGAAGGTCTGGGCATTGGTATTTACCATTTGCGGATAAGAGGAGTTATACACTGTGCCATCGCTTTTGTAAATGATCAGCTCGTATTTTTGGGCATCAGTTATGGCATTCCATGCTAAACTGACAGGCTTGTTTACTACTTGTTTATTGGCTGGAGCGGTTAAAACCACTTTTGCAGGTGGCGTGGCATCGAAAGTTAGGGCTCTTACGGCCGACCATTTAGAGGTTTCAGTCGCATTTTCGGCCCTTACACGCCATTGGTAATTAGCCTCTGCCGGCAAGGTACTTGTAAATGTCGGGTTTTCGGTCAGCACATTAAGGGTAAGGTTGTTTTCGTCGGCAAAATTGTTTTTGTCTACTTGCAAACGATATTGTGTAGTACCGAATAGTTGGAGCCAATCGTATTTTACATCGGCATTCACAACATATAGCGCATTAGCCGGTGCAACCAATTGCACCGATTGGTCTTTCAAAGAAGCCGGAAATATGGTAAAGCTTTGGGTGGCATATGGTGTTTGACTGCTGCCGTTTTCGGCCCTTACGCGCCATTGGTATTGGCCTGGATCTAGGGTATGGGTAAACTTATCTGTTTTTACTACCGTATCGAGCAACAATTTTTCAATGCGGTCAAAACTTGGCGATACAATCTGTAACCGATATTGCAAGGCATCTTCATGGGTTTGCCACCAAAAAGTTTGCTGATAACTGGTGGTTTCAATATGATCTGATGGCGCCAGCAAGGCAATACTTTTTTTGCTGAGCGAAGGCTCTATAAATTCTTTGCAGGCCGCACCAAAGAGTACGACTACAAACAAAAGCGAAAGCATTTTTTTCATTTAGCTACAAATTTAAAACAAGACTGACCAGAAGTCTTTGAAATCGAAGTCGTTAAGCAATCCGGTATAAAACACTAATAGGCTTACTAAAGTAGAATAATCTAGCGATTGAAAATAATTTTTCTGTTTTTTGATGAGCTTTTGGCTTTTGAAATCAAAGAAAGCCTTGCGATAGGTACTGCCTACCAATATTTTGTTCTTGTCGTTTCCGTTCAGAAAAATGGTATTGCCTTCAATAGCGGTTACTTTTTCGTAATTGATCATGAAAGATTTATGCACCCTTATGAAATGGCTCGACAACAGGCTGTCTTCCACTTCCTTCATGGTGTTATGGCAAGGCAGTTCGCGACCATCCGTCATGTGCAAAATCACATAATTTTTAAAGGCCTCGATGTAGCATATTTCATTGCATTTTACCAAAAGTTCCTTTTGTCCCTTCGCATCTGCACGGATAAAAAAAGATTCGGTAATGCGACCAGCCCTTTTTTGGAATTGAGAAAAATTGACGAATTTATTGATGCTCTTTTCAAACCTTTCTTGTGTTAAGGGCAGCAAAAGATAATCGAAAGCGAAAGCTTCAAAGGCATCATAGGCTTCTTCTACCTTTGATGAGACAAAAATAATGGCCGAAGATCGACTCATAGAAACAAGGGTTGCTTTGTTTTTTTCAATCAAGCCCGCGTCTATAAATATAATGGCGGGTTTGATGGCTCCAACGGTTATCGAACTGGCCGACAAGTCACTTGTTGCTCCTTTTAGCAATAAGAGTGACGAATGCTCAACAAGTTCCCTTATCATCTTATTCGTGCAAAGCTGCCCAATGATGTAGCAATTAATCATAGATAAATGTATTTAGCAGAAAACCAAGGGACGGTTTAAATTTAATTGGCGAAACAAAACTTGTAAAGTTGGTTATCGCGTGGAGATCGGTGCTGGACTAAGTGTTTCATACATGGATCATTTGATTTGTATTAACCTAATATAAATAGATAAAAAATCTGAACAAAAAAATTTAACATCTCCTAACCATATTTTTAGAGAGGATGGAATTAAAGGCTTTTTTCCATAATGCTTTGTTAAATTATCCTGGTTTTATTAGCTGAATGACGGCACTCCACAAAAAAGCCCCCCGATTTAGTCGGAGGGCTTTCTTATACCTTAGCCATAGCCTATTTGTAGGTAGCGGCCAATTTTAATGCATTGTAGGCATTTACGATGCCTCCTGTAACGCACAAGTCGGCGAACGGAATGCTTACCGTATCGGCACCGTTCATGTTGTTTACATTGTGGTTTACCTTGGTTACCGATTTCATGATGATTTCTTTTACCTGAACTGCGGTTAGCTTAGGATAGTAAGAACGGATGAGCGCGGCCAAACCGCTTACCACTGGAGCGGCCATACTGGTTCCGTCTTCTTCCTTGTACTGGTTGTTGTCTGGAACGGTTGACCTAATGCTCACTCCAGGGGCAAAAACATCGACGCTGGTTTTGCCATAGTTAGAAAAAGGCGCCTTGAGCTGGTCGCCATCCAATGGACCCGAAGCACCTACGGTAATCCAAGAGCTGGCTACGCCACCATCCAAATATTTGTTGGTCGGGAAATTTTTCTCTACATCTATGTTCTGGTTTTCGTTGCCCGCGGCATGTACCAATAGTACGTCTTTGCTCACGGCATATTTTACGGCCTCATCAACCGCGGCCTTATCCCATGAGTAGGCTTTTCCAAAGCTCATGTTAATCACCTTGGCACCATTATCAGCGGCGTAACGGATGGCATTGGCTACATCCTTATCGCGCTCGTCGCCATTTGGCGTATTGCGCACCCCCATGATCAGCACATTATCGGCCACACCTTTAATGCCGATATTATTGGTCCGATCGGCCGCAATAATACCAGATACGTGCGAACCATGCAGAGCGTCGGGGCCCTTGATATCGTTATTGCCATAAAAACGCTCCTTGCTGTTGTTCGGATCATCGCCAACAATCGACCTCGGATCATACTCCAAATTATAGTTATAGTTAACCTGATTGTAATAATACTTATAGCCTTCGGCAATCTGGCTTTCGTAAAAAGTCTTAAAGTCGTCGCCTTTCAAATTGTCGATAATAGCCTCCTTGATACGGCCATCCAACTGTGTTTGGGGCTTGAAATTCTTGAAATCGTCGAGCGTAGGATTCTCTTTGCCGATTTTCTTCACTACTGCATCCAAGGCATTTTTAAAGCCGGTAATACCCGCCAAGTTACTTTTTGCAGTACCGAGTTCTTTTTCCAATTCGGTTCTGTTTTTGATAAAGGTATCATAGGCCTCTTTATCTTTGGGCGCCACCGTACTGGCCGTTACATTGGCAAAGCGAGCGGCATCCCTGCGTACCAAGCGGGTCAGTTCAAGCGCTTCAAACTCTACAGAACCTTTGGGCCCGCCCAAGAAATTCCACCCATGTACATCGTCTGCATAACCATTTTTATCATCATCAATACCATTGCCTGCAATTTCTTTTTTGTTGGTCCAGATTACTCTTTTCAGGTCTTCATGGTTCAAATCAACACCACCATCCAATACAGCCACAATTACCGGAACTGATTTTTTTCCTTTCAGCAGTTCTTTATAGGCCTTTTCGGTACTGATGCCAAAAACACTGTCGGTTTTAAGGTCGAGGTTCTGCCAATTTTCCTTTTGCTGGGCATTGGCTATAAAAGAGATCGATGCCACCAGCGACAGCGAAAAGACTTTTCTTAAAAAATTTTTATTCATAAAATTAATCTGTATTAAAAGTGGAAAACGGTTTGATGTCTTGATTTATTATTTGATTAGGTTAGCTTCATTCAACAATAATGCCGTAATTGACCAATAGCCCGGCCAAGCCATCGGCGGCAAATTTGGTTTTGCGTAATTGGTTCCTTTCGGGATCAATGATAAAACTGTGGGAAGTTACAAAATTGGCCTCGTTAAGTATGGTATGCATAAACACGGCCCCGCTTAAATCGCAATGGTCGAACCTGGCCAAGGTGAGGTCGCTTTCAGAAAAATCGGTTCCCTTTAACGAACAGCGATCAAAACGGCTTTTACGGTTCTTCTTTTTCATAAAGGCCGCATAGTCCAAAATACAATTGTCGAAATCGATACTGAACAAAAAATCTTTTGCATTCGAAAAATCGGCACCCACCATCTTGCAGTGGCTAAACCGCACCTGATCGAAACCAATGGAGCCAAATTTAGCCATGCTCAGGTTGCACCCTTCGAAGGTGCATTGGCTAAAATTGCAGCCTCTGAAATCATTATCGGTAAAATCGCAGTTTTTGAAAGTGCAACCGTCAAATTGCGTATCTCTGGTGCCAGTGGCCGGAAAGGGAACTTTTTCAAATAGCTGGTCTACGTAATAAATGCTTTCTTCTGCCATAAATTAAGAATAGGCATGCAAATTAGCAAATTATCTCGAGCTTAGCATAGGCGAAATACGTTCGTTGGTTTATTATTCAATTGCCAAATTGTTGAAGCAGTCAATCGAAACAAGCGTTAAACCTATTGCTCAATATTTAAATTGTATAGCCATTAATCCCGTTGCCAGATTGTTGATCGCTTTCGATAAACTGCCAACTAAAAACCGCTAGCCGAATGCTGTCAACCCTAAATTAGGCAATCAACCGCTTAATTCTGCTTTCGATATCGTCCAAATCGAACGGCTTGCTGATGTAATCGTCGGGGGTGGCCATTTCGCTCATCTGCTTGCTTCTTACATTGGCCGACATTACAATTACCGGAATATGTTTGGTAAAGGCATCGTTCTTCAAATCGTGGCAGATTTCAATGCCATTGCCATCGGGCAGCATCACATCTAAAATGAAAAGATCGGGGATAGAATCCTTCAGTTTTTTCTTCATTTCCTTAAAAGTAGAAGAAAGTTGAAGATCGTAGCCTTCGTCTTTGAGCAAAAATTCGATGATGTAACCTATATCTTTATCATCTTCTAAAATGTGTATCCGTTTTTTCATGTATAAAAAACAAATCGACTGGCAGATTGTTTGGGGCTGCAATCAGATTTTCGGCATATTTTTTAAATCGATGGCTGTTCGGCCTCTATCGTTTTGATCTTCAATCGGCTATAGCCAAGGGCACAAAGCAACAGCAAAACAGTAATGCCTATCCAAAGCGGATTATAGCCAAATTTTTCGGCCAAGTAAAAACCGCTGGTAGGCCCTATCACCTGGGCAACCGACCAGCTGATGGTATATCCGGCCGCATAGAGGCCTCGGTTAAATTCGTTGCTTCGCTTAATGACAAAAGTATTGATGAAAGGCATAGAAAACATCTCGCCAAAGGTAAAACATACAATACTGAGCAGGGCCAGCAGTACTGGCATAAATTTGGGCAGCAGCAACACCGCAAACGAACTACTGACAACCAGCACACCGGTTACAATGTAAAAGATAGGCGAACGCTTGTTTTCGATCTTACTTATCATTACCATTTCGAATAAGGCAATGATCACGCCGTTGAGCCCCAAAATCAGGCCGATACGTGCCTCATTCAAATGCCATACTTCTTTATAAAATACGGGCACTACCCTGAACATCAGAAAAAAGCAAGTCGCAAACACAGTGGTCAGCAAAATAAACTTGATAAACAGCGCATCCCGCCAAGGCTTCCGCACCACGATGCCTTTCATTTTTTCTTGTACGGCTTTTCTAAAACCCTTTACCGCTGGCAGAAAAACCAAAATACTGATGCCCACCAAGATGCTTACTACGCCATCAACTATAAACAGCAAGGGGTAATCGAAAGAAGCGATAATGCCACCCATGCTTACCCCAAAAGCCCAGCCCATGTTGGTCGCCAATCGGTTTAGCGAGTATGAACGGGTTTCCTTGCCTGGCGCGGCGTAAGCGGCGATGGCGGTAAAATTGGCCGGACGAAAGGCTTCGGAGAAAAAACTGATCACAAAAGCCAATAAGCACAGGGTTTCGAAGTGCCTGATCTGCGAAAACAGCAGGAAAAAGGAACCGCCGATCAGCGACGCCAAAATCTGCACTGGCCTAAAGCCAAAAACATCGGTAAGCTTGCCTCCTGCCGAAGCTCCAAAAATAGAGCCCACGCCAAAAATAGAAATGATAATACCCGCATCGGAGCCCGGCCGGTGCAGCGCCTGGGTAACGTACAACCCCATAAACGGAACGGCCATGTAGCCACAGCGATTAATTAAAATCACGATGCTCAGTAGCCAGGTTTCACGACTTAAACCCGAAAAGGAAGTTTTGTAGGCATTAAAAATTTGGCGGAACATAAGGAGGGGTCTTGTTCCCAAAATTAGACAATAGCCAGTTAAATCCTATGTATAATTTCCGTATTTTTGAATTCGTCCAAAATCCAGGCACGTCCAAAACACGAACCATGTCAACAGAAATAAAATGCCCGAATTGTAACCATACTTTTCCTATAGAAGAGGTCATGGCCGAAGAATATAAACAGGATCTGAGGGAGAAGATGATTTCTTTTACCAAACAAAAAGACGAAGAGTACCAAAAAAAGCTCGAAGTTTTTGAACAGCAAAAGAAACAGCAGGAACAGGCTTTTGAGCAAAAATTAGCCCAGGAAAAAGCTGCGCTACAGGCATCAGTAGCCGAAAACCTGCGCAAAACCATCAGTGCCGATTTTGAAAGCAGGCTCAAACTGCTAGACGAAACCAACAAAGAAAACGAAGAAAAACTGAAACTGGCCCGCCATAAAGAGCTAGAGTTCCTGAAAAAAGAGCAGGAAATCAAAACCCGCGAGGCCGAAATAGAGCTGAACATCCAGCGCAAGCTGCAAGAACAACGCGAAGAATTGGTAGCGCAGGTGCGCAAACAGGAATTGGAAAAAAACAGCCTGAAGGAAACCGAACACCAATTGAGGGTAAAGGAACTTGAAAAACAGCTCGACGACCAGAAGAAACTGGCCGAAGAAATGAAACGCAAGGCCGAGCAGGGCTCTATGCAGCTGCAGGGCGAGGTACAGGAACTCATCCTGGAAGAACTGCTGCGCAGCACATTCCCTTTCGATACTATTGAAGAAGTAGGCAAAGGCGTTCGCGGGGCCGATTGCGTACATAACGTGCGCAACCAGTTTGGCCAAGATTGCGGGCGCATCATTTATGAAAGCAAACGCACCAAGGACTTTTCGATAGAATGGATCGAAAAGCTGAAAAAAGACATGCGCAGCATGGGCATTGACGTGGCAGTTATTGTTACGCAAACCTATCCGAAAGGCATGGACTGCTTTGGCGAAAAAGACGGCGTGTGGATCTGCTCTTTCGACGAAGTAAAGGCGGTTGCCTATATTTTGCGCGATGGCATCATCAAACTGTTCAGCGCCGCCAAATCGCAGGAAAACAAAGGCGATAAGATGCACATGTTGTACGACTACCTGACCAGCAACGAATTTTCGGAGCAATGGAAAGCCATACGCGAGGGTTTTATGAGCATGAAACTTTCCATACAGCGCGAACGCGATGCCATGGAAAAACTCTGGAAGGCCCGCGAAAAGCAATTGGAAAAAGTACTGCTCAATGCCGCTCATATCCGCGGTTCAATCGAGGGCATTTCGGGCACCGATAATATCCAATTGAGCCTAACCGACGAGGAAGACGATTTGTTGTTGGATTAGTTGCTTAGTTGCATTATACATCTTTCACCATCCAAATATTGCAACCAAAATGGCCAGAATTGCCCATGGCTTTATCCAAGCTTTTAAAGCCCAAGGCATGGTACAGGTTAACCGCCTGATTTAATTCGGGCATGGTTTCGAGGTAGATTTGTTGATAGCCCAACTGCCTGGCCTGCTCAAAACATTTCTGCATCAAGAGCTTACCCAGGCCCTTGCCCCTGCCTTCGGGGTAGAGGTACAGCTTAACCAGTTCGCATACACCTTCGGGCAAGCCTTCGGTGGGATAAATGCCTCCCGCCCCAATGATTTTCCCCTCAGCTTCGCACACCCAATAAGCCGATTTTGGATTCTCGAACAAAACAGACAAATGGTTGGTGCTTTCGTCAAAATAGGCCGTACCTGGCTTATTCGCCTTAAATTCGGCCAGCACGCTTTTGATCAGCTTGGCCAACTGGACATCGTCACTTGGCCGAATGGGTCTTAACACAGTTTGCATAGCCAAAACTACAAAATCGAGAATTAATCGCACAGTTTTGCCACGGAGAATAAAAATACAAAGGGCCTAACATTTTTGTAGGCCCTTTGTAATTGGTGTCTTAAAGTACGCCACCCATCAGAGGGTCGCTAATTGATTCTTTTCCGGTTTCTACGTGTCCGGCATAATGCCTTAAAAAAGTAGGCGAGCCTTTAACCAACAACACAAAATCGTACCAACCCTTGCTTTTTTGCAGGTTTAAGCTAAGCTGTTTGCGTTGCTTGGCCGCTATGGTCAGTGTTTTGGCATTGGCTTTATAGGCGTCGTCTGTAATGCGGATTTCTAAGGCTTCAGTGCCTTTATTCTCCAACCAAAGCTGTAAATTACCTGTTGTTTTGTTGAGCAGGCCGCTTTGTTCATGCTTACACTCCAGGTTCAATGCCGGATCTTGCGCACTGCCTTTAAACTGGCGGTAAAATCCATTCGGGCCATTGAGTGCCAAATTATAAACCCCTCCTTCAAAATCCTCTACCTTCCACGAGTCGCTTAATTTGGCTTCGGCTTTTACGCCATAAGCCCAGGTTTTGCCGGCTTCGTTTTGATAAGTGCTTTTGGCGTACACGTTAAATGGAGCGCCGATGTTTTGCAGTTGGCCGCCTACCGGTGCTTTGCCAACCTCCAAATCAACGACAAATTCTTTTTTATCGGCATTTAACTGGCCGTCTGCAAACAGCTGGTAAGGCAAGGCACAGGCCAAACGCGTACCTTGTTCTTGTACGGGCATAGCGGCTGCCGATTCTTTTTCAAAAGGCAAATGCTGATTAATCTGCGCTATTTCGGCTTTAGAAAGCGCATTCGGCGTTACCTGTGCCGGCTTTGAGCGGGCATTTTGGATATCGGCAATTACCTTCTCCTTTTTCAAGCGGTTTGGCACATTCAGCTTTTCTCCATTATAAGGTCTAAAAACAGAGCTCAAATCTCCACAAACGGCCCTGCGCCAAGGGCTAATGGTGCTGCTTTTGATTTTCTTTCCGGTTTTATGGGTCAGGAAATTCTCCAAAAACATCAGCGACGAGGTATGGTCAAACACCTGCGAATTGACATAGCCACCCTTGCTCCATGGCGAGGCCACGATCATAGGCACGCGGTAGCCCAGGCCAATCGGACTGTCTTTTTTATACTCATAATCGACCGAGGTATCAATGCCCTCGCTCACCTTGCCCGTTGAAGGGTCGTTTGGTTTAGGGGCTACAAAAGGCGCCAAATGGTCAAAATAACCATCGTTTTCGTCGTAGGTTAAAATAAAGATGGTCTTTTTCCAGACTTCGGGGTTTTTGGTCAGGATATCGATCGCCTCCGAAACATACCATACGCCATACAAAGGCGAACTGGTGTGGTCTGAAAAACGCTGCGGCGCCACCAGCCACGATACGGTTGGCAATTTGCCATTGTCCACATCTTTTCTAAACTGCTCAAAAATGTCTTCCTTGGGCACATTCAAGGTTTCTTGCTGGCCTTGGTCGTTGGTAAAAGTTAAGGGGGCGAGCTTGAGGTAATCGGGATTGGCAATATTGGTGGCAAAGGCCTTGTCGATCATGTTTTTTTCCTTCGGCGAAAGCTTGTTGTATTGTTCAAGCACCTGTTCCACGCTCAATGGAGGCTTGCTGGTATGGTCGCCGTTTTTACGGAAATAGGCCGATAGTTTTACACGGTGGCGCTTTACGTACTCCAGCGGATTATCGCCATAGTTGCCCAACCAATCGTCAATATCTTCACCTGGCAACTTAGGCGTCCACAACTCATTTTGGTAAACTTTCCAGGATACGTTATGCTCTTCCAGTAGCTCCGGAAAAGTTTCCCAATCTACAAACACATTGTTCTGCGATTCGGCCTGCGAGTTGTTCACTACCGGAACGGCTTCGGCCTTTTGTTCGGGCCGAATGGTACCCGTCCAGAAGAACAGGCGATTTGGTGTAGTACCGGTTAGCGACGAACAGAAATTATGGTCGCAAACGGTAAAGGCATCGGCCATGGCATAGTAAAAAGGAATGTCTTCCCTTTGGTAATAGCCCAGGGCCATGAGCGATTTTACAGGCACCCACTTATCGTATTTACCCTTGTTGCGGGCCGCCACTTGGTCAGACCACGAATGGGGCAAGCCGCCTTGCCAAGTAATCTTGGTTTTGTTGATATCAACATGGAAAGGCGCATAGGTATTGCCCTTTTCATCGTTTTGCAACCATACCTTATTTTGGTTAGGCAGGGTTTTGGCCCTTGGATCGTTAAACCCGCGAACGCCGCGCATCTTGCCAAACATGTGGTCGAAAGAACGGTTTTCCTGCATCAGGAAAACAATGTGTTCGGCATCGTAAAAAGTAGTTCCGGGATCGGCATTGATAGCCATGGCCTTTTGGATAGACATCGGAACAACGTTGGAAAGGCCCAAGGCCCCAGACAACAACGTTGCCTTTTTAATAAAGTCTCTTCTTGAATCCATAGAGTAGATTAAGTAATTAGGAATAGATAGCCAAATGTACGCGCTACCCACTTCAATCTGAAAAGATTAAGATTAATTTTACAACAAGGATCTTTTAAAAGAAAGTAACTTTCCAGGTACGCTCCCAATTGCCCTGTGGGGCTAGTTGCTGTATACCTTCCTTAGTGGCCAGTTGCTGGTCGCTATCCGTGGCATCGGCTATGCCACACCAAGGCTCCAAACACACAAAGTCGGCATCTTTGGCCGCCCAAATGCCAAAATAGGGAAAGCCTTCGAACTTAAAGGTAAGCCCATTGTAGTTCTTGGAATTCATGAGGGTAATCTCGTTGCTCTGCAGCTGCTTCAGCACCAGGGCATCATCATAAAACAGCTCGTGCTTCAAATCAAGTTTGCCATCAGGCAGCGCCAGTACAGAAGTTTGGTCTGAAATAAGATTGGCTACGATATGATGGTATACCAGCTCCTGATCTTGGTTAAACTGCAAGGAATAATCTGTATAGCTACCCTGCTGGTTTAAAGGTGCGGCAAAAGCCGGATGTGCGCCTATCGAAAACAACAGCTCTTGGCTGGCCGGATTGTGCACTTCGTAAGTACAACAAAGGCTGGCTCCAAAAATCCTATAGCGCAGGTTCAATCGAAACTCGAAAGGATATATTTTGAGCGTCTCTTCGCTATGCCTCAGCGTAAAAAGGATTTCGTGCTCGCCTACCTGCCGGCAATCGAATTCCATGTCGCGGGCAAAGCCGTGCCTAGGCAAGGTATAAGTTTGGCCTTGGTAAAAATAGGTGTTGTCTTTGAGAGCGCCCACGATGGGAAAAAGCACGGGACTAAATTTGCCCCAAAACTTTGGGTCGCCACTCCATAAATACTCTGTCGAACTGTGGACACCGCTCACGCTTTGCAGCTCTGCACCTTTTGTTGCAAACGTGGCTTTGATATGCTCATTTTCTATCGCAATTAACATTCAATAAAAATAGCTGTTTGCACAATCAACACCTAGAAAAATAACATTTATTAACGATTAGTCGAGCGAGTGCAGGTAGTGTTGGGCTTCTACCAAGGCTTCGCGGCAAATGGCAATGATGATATGTACATGGGTGCGAAACAGGGCGATGGGCAAATCGGTGTATACCGTTGGCTCCATGTATTTTTCGAGTTTGGGGTAAAAACCCATAATGGATATGCTCGACTGCATGTGGTGCAAGGTAGTTTTAACCTTGGCATAATGCCCCATGGCCATATCACGTTCCAAACTGGCAAGGTTTTCGGGAATAATATCTACAAAAAGCCTGGCTACATTGCGTTCGTATGCTACATCGCCTTTTGCAATTTCCCTCACATAACTAAGGTCTAACAGCCGATAGGTTTGTTCTTCTAATTCCATTATATAATTTGCATTCTTTTGTTCAACAGGTTTTTGTAGGCATCTGATACGGGTACCAAGTTTTGGCCGATAACCAACGTACCGCCCTCAAGGGTATCTATTTTGCCTACATTGATGATATAAGATCGGTGTACCTTCAAAAAGATATGGGCCGGCAGCTTATCCTGCATGGCCTTTAGCGAGGAGTGAATGGTATACAAATTGTCTTTGGTGGCAATCCTTACATAATCGCCCTTGGCCTCAAGGTACAGGATATCGTTAATTCTAAGCCGCCTAACCACATTCGAATCCCTGATAAACATAAACTCGTCTGCCGGTCCGAAACTTTTGTCATTTTTGTTTTTTAGGGTTTCCTTGGCTTTTGCTATAGCCTGCAAAAACCTTGCTGGCGCGATGGGCTTGGTGATAAAATCAACCACGTTCAGTTCGAAGGCCTCTACCGCATAGTCTTTTTTGGAGGTGGTAAAAATGATCATGGGCTGGCGCTGCACAAAACTCTTGGCCAGTTCTATGCCGCTCATGCCGGGCATTTCAATATCGAGCAACAAGAGGTCGATCTGACTGGCCACAATTGCCGCATAGGCTATGGCCGCATCGCTGCATTCGCCTACTACGTTTAACGAAGGGTCGAGCATGGTTAATTGGCGCAGGGTAAGGCGGGCAATTTCATTATCGTCTATAATTAAGCAGTTCATCTATCAATATTTTAGCCCTATACTAAAATAATTAATATGTTTCAACGCCTAATCACTTCATTTTGTTCAATCTGTTCATTTTAAAAACTGCGAATGGGCGCTGTTTAAAGACATTTTAGCCTTACTCGTCGAACATTCTTGGTCATTTAACTACTTTTTGTTCAGAGATATAGGGATATCGGCTACCTTTGCTCCGGTAAAATTTAAAATTACTTAGCACAATTTATAAATCATGAAATTCACCACAAAAATCTCTATCCTCATCCTAAGCTTATTTGCTTCGCATGCAGCCTTAGCACAACGCATGAAAGAGCCTGTAAGTTTCAAGCTTAAAAACGGCCTTACCGTTATTGTAGCACAGCATGATGGTTTGGGCAAAGTGTATTCGCGCCTAACCATCGAAAATAAAGGTGCCGAAGGACAAAAAAATGCCGCACAGGTCTTTGAAAGCTACCTCAACGGCAAAGCCAACACCTTTAACCAAAACGTAAGCAAAAGCAATACCATAACGCCACAGGTAAGCCTAACGGTTGACGAGGCCAATACCTCCACCAGCATTGCCGACTTCGAACATGCACTGCAGTTTGTAGCCGATAACTTTGTAAATCCGGAGTTAAGCCAACAAGCTTTTGAGGAAATGAGAAGCCAGCCGAAAAGCAACAAAACAGATTTGGAAAATGTTAGCCTGGCCGACATAAAGTCTTTCTATGCCAACCATTTTAAAGCAAGCGATGCCTTTATTACCATTGCCGGCGATATTGATGTAGCCACAGCCAAAACCATTGCCAACAGGGCATTTGGCAACTGGAAAACAGAAGCCATATTGGCCAAATAGCAATTGCTCAAAGCAAATACCGACTGAAAGTCGGAGCAGGTTTTAGGCTTGTTCCGACTTTTTTTTATGGAATAAACCCTTGGTTTTTCGGATTTACACCCCTTATTCTAGCCCTTACCTTGGCCACGATTACGGGCAATGGCCTGATTCTTGTTAACAGCTTTGAACAATTTCTTATGGAAAGCCCACAACTTGGGCATCCTTTATTAAAATAACACATAATGAAAAATTACTTGATCAAAAAAATCGCCCCTAAACTGTTTTTAACCTTCGCCTTGATTTTAGGCCTATCTATGGTTAGCCGTGCAACTGTCATTAGGCTTACCGTTAAAGAAGACCTGGCCAGCTGCACTGGCGTAGCGCCAATGACCTGTATGCAGGTAAAATACAAAAACAGCAAAAGCTGGGAGCTATTTTATAGTCAGATCAACGGCTTTAAATACGAAGCGGGCTATCGCTACGTGTTGCTGGTTAACCGCACCAAAAGAAAAAACGTTCCTGCCGACGCTTCGGCCTATATTTACACTTTGAAAAAGGTAGTGAAAAAGCAAAAAATGCAAACCCAAACCAGCCCTTGGGATTTTGTGGTGAAGCACAAATGGAAGCTGATCCAAATGAACGGCGTTGCCCAATCCAACTCGCCGGTTTATTTTTCATTTGATACCACCAACAAACGCATCGCTGGAAAATCGGGTTGCAACAACTTTTTTGGTGGTTTCGAGCGCAACGGAAACAGCCTTACCTTTAAGCAAATGGGCAGTACCATGATGGCTTGCAGCGACGAGCTGAACAAATTGGAGCATCAGTTTCTAACGGCCATAGGCAACCAGGCTTTTACCTACGATGTGGCAGACCAGACCTTAAACCTTTACCAAAACAATAAATTAGTCTTGATGTTTGGAACAACATTATAACCTAATTTTGTTTTACAAAAAAGGCCTGCATTAAACTGCAGGCCTTTTTTTGTGGTTTGAAATCGTTCATGCACGCTGGCAATAACCAACTTCGCAATTAAAAGACAGATTCGGCCCATTCGTCGAACCTTAATGCCTTTCTAACTATCCTCTATTTAGAGACTTAACCAACCGACATACCTTTGTCATGAAGAAACGCTTTTAAAATCTGATCAAGTAAATGTATTTAATTAAAATTATGAAATTCACCACTAAAATCACCTTCATCATCCTAAGTCTCTTCTTCTTTAATGCGGCGTTTGCACAAAACCCCAAAGCGCCTGTTTCTTTCAAACTCAAGAATGGCGTAACTGTAATTGTGGCCCAAAATGCAGGAATGGGAAAAATTTATTCTCGTTTAACCATCGAAAACCAAAACGCCACCGAGCAAAAAAATGTGGCTCAGGTTTTCGAAAGCTTTTTGAACAAAAGAGCCAATGCTTTTCAAGGCAGCACCAACAGCGAAGGCATTGCTCCTAAAGTAAGCCTGAGCGTTGACGAAGCCAATACCGCTACCAATGTAGCCGATTTTCAACAAGCTTTGCAGTTTGTTTCTGATCACTTGACCAACACCACCTTGAGCGAGCAGGCATTCGAGCATCTTAAAGCCCAATTAAAAGACAGAGACGATTTGGCCAATGTTAGTCTGGCAGATGTGAAAGCCTTTTACGCCAACCATTTTGCTCCGGCTCAAACCTTTATTACCATTGCCGGCGATATTGATGTGTCTACCGCTAAGGCCATGGCCAACAAAGCCTTTGGCGATTGGAAAGCCCAAACCGCAGCGCTTTAAGCAAAAAAACGAATGATAAAATAGGCCCGGCGAATGTCGGGCTTTTTTATTTTCCTGCAGCGATTTTAATTGGCCAACATTTTTTTGAAGCCCGTACTTGCCGTATCGGCTAGTTTGCCATCTGCACGTTTATAAATCAAATAGGCTTCTAAATCTTTATGCCGGTCGACAAATTGCAGGGCCTCGCCTACTTTCATGGCCATCAACACATTATCATAGCCATCGGCGGTGATGCCATCTTTGGCGTATACCGTTGCACTGATGATTTCGCCGTTTAAGGGAAATCCTGTTTGGGGATTGATCAGGTACGACATTCTTTTGGTTTCTAAATAGCCACGGTAATTGCCCGATGTGGTAATGGCGCCCTGGTTTGTGGCTAAAACATGTTTGATAGTTGGTGCGCCCCCTCTTTCGCTATCCGGCCCCTCTATGCCAATACGGATGGGCTTGCCATCGGGCTTGGGGCCTTTCAGCCTGATTTCGCCACCTATTTCGACCACATAAGCAACAACATGGAGTTTGTCAAGAAAATCGGCCAAAACATCAACCGAATAGCCTTGTGCAATACCGTTTACATCGACATGCATGGCCGGTTTTTGCTTGGCCAAATGATTGCCCTTGAGCTGGAGCTTATCCATGCCCACCAGAGGAAGCAATTGCCTAACTTTTGCCGAATCAACGTTATTGGGATCATGTTTGGCGCGGATCCAATAGTTAACCAGTGGTTCTACCGTGATGTCGAATATACCTTTAGTGTCGCGATAGATTTCAAATGAGCGCTTTACCACTTTTAAAAAATGTGCATCCAGTTTTAAGCCTTTACCTGACTGGTTAAACCGACTGATGGTTGAATTTGGCCGATACAAGGACATCGACAAATCGATTACGTTCAAGATGCTGTCTACCTGCCGTTTGCCGACTATGCTGTCGGCCGCATAATAGCTTAACGCATAAGTGGTACCTTGCGCCTCTCCGTTGATTTTAAATTCGTGCAACGCAGGGCGATGGAAGGAAAAAAGAAAAAATGCCCCTAAACAAGCTAGGGGCAATAGGTATAGTTTCATTAAGACAGTACTTTTGTTTTCCCTGGCCGGGCAACGGGATAAAGCCCATCAGCATCGGGCAGAACCTTTGGCTGTGCATCCCAGGCAAATTGGCTTGGCAACAAGCTGTTTTCGGCCTTTAAGGCATCGTCCCATTTGATTACCTCACCCGAATAAGTGGCATAGCGACCAATAATGGCGGTAAAGCAGCTTTTCGCGGCTCTTTCGGCATCCCAGAACTTATATTCGTTTTTAGCAATGGCTTCAAACAGTTCGTCGTGTTCGGTTTGGTAAGGGTTGGCATTGCCTTTGGTGGGATGGCTAAAAAGCTCCTTGCCTTTGTGGTCCCATAAGATGCCGTTGTTGCCGGCCGAAAGGTACACACGGCCTTTGGTGCCTTGGAAAGTCTCGTCGACACGGTTACTGATGCCTTCGAAATGGCGGCATTGGCTGTAAATCACCGAACCATCGGCATAAGTTAACTCTACGGCATGGTTATCATAAATTTCGCCATAGTTTTTGCCCGTACGCCAGGCCCTGCTGCCTGTGCCCTGAACCGAAACCGGATAGGCATTTTTTACCCAGTTGGCGATGTCGATGTTGTGTACGTGCTGCTCAACGATATGATCGCCGCACAGCCAGTTAAAATAATACCAGTTGCGCATCTGGTACTCCATTTCGGTTTGGTTGGGCTGGCGCTGCTTTACCCACACGCCGCCGCTGTTCCAATATACTTGTCCCGAAACGATATCGCCGATGGCGCCGTCTTGGATTCTTTTTAAGGTTTCGCGGTAATTGGCCTGGTACCTGCGCTGTAAACCTACCACTACGTTCAGCTTTTTCTTTTTGGCCAACTCGGCCGCCGCCAATACTTTTCTGATGCCTGGCGAATCGACCGCTACCGGTTTTTCCATAAACACATGTTTGTTTTGGTTAATGGCTTCTTCAAAGTGGATCGGCCTAAATCCCGGCGGGGTAACCAACAAAACCACATCGGCCAAGGCAATGGCTTTTTTATAGGCGTCGAAACCTACAAACTGACGCTCTTTGGGAACATCCACCTTTTCTTTGAATTTTTCGGAAAGCACTTTGTAGCTATTGTCTAACCGGTCTTGAAAGGCATCGGCCATAGCTACCAGTTTAAGATTGAATTTGGTGCTTAAAGCCTGAAAAGCCGCACCAGTGCCACGGTCGCCACAACCGATAAGGGCAATTTTAATGGTATCGTCTACTGACGATGGCGTCGCCCAGGTATAGCCGCTCAGCATCACGCCGCCCGCTACCAGTGCCGAAGCCTTTAAAAACTCTCTCCGTTCGTTTTGTGTTTTACTGTTATCTGTCATAGGTTTTATTTGGTTACTAAGGTTAAAGGTTAATAATCTTTTATAGGTGCTTTGTTATAATAGGCATCGATGTCGGCCTTGCTGGGTGGATTTACCGGCCTCACCAATCTTATGCCGATAAAAGGCGCTTCCGGAAACCACCAGTTACTTTTGGGAATTTGGGGATCGATTTGCTTCCAGGCCGGTTCTGATGCGCTTCTGGCCGCCGATCTGAGGGACTTGGCATCATCATCGTAAGAGCCGCCCCTAATTACCAAAGGATACAATTTAGTAGGAACAGCCACTGGATTATTAGTTTCGGCCTTGCCCAGGCTGGCATAAAAATCAGGCTCGTATTGGTCGTAGGTCCACTCGGCTACGTTGCCATGCATGTCATACAGCCCCCAGGCATTAGGTTTTTTCTGGCCTACCTCATGTGTTTTTTTATCACTGTTGCCTTTAAACCAAGCATATTCGCCTAGTTTTTTCGGGTCGTTACCAAACGCATAATCGGTTGCGCTGCCAGCCCTGCAGGCATATTCCCACTCGGCTTCGGTAGGCAGCCGATAAAACACGCCGGTTCGTGCATATAGCCATTTACAAAACTGGATGGCATTGTATTGGGTCATGGCCAAAGCCGGTTTTCCAGCCTTGCCCATGCCAAAAGTCATATCGAGGTAAGGCTTAGTGGGCCTGGTTACCGCATCAACTTGTGGCGGAATAGCACCCACGCTATTGTTGGTTTCGTAATCTTTATAGAGAAACGGCTCGTAAATATCCCAAATCACTTCGAACTTGCTCATCCAAAACGGGTCTATTTTTACCTGATGAATTGGGGCTTCGTCTTTATTGCCATTTTTGCTGCCCATGGCAAAACTCCCCCCAGGGATGGCCTGCATTTCAAAAGAAAGCCTGGTGCCATCAATTTGCTGTCGATAAGCCGCATGAGGCTCTTGTGCCAGCGCCTGCATGCCCATAGATGTAAGGCAAAGCAGGGTTAATAGTCTGTTTTTCATGAGACTAAAAATAGAAAGAAATTTTAACTTTTAGGAAAAGAAGGCCTATTTACGGGCAATTTTCTTTCACCCAGGCCAAAACAATAGCCAACAAACCTTATTTGATTTTGAAAGACCTGACCACAAAATAGGCTACGGGAACAAAAACAAAGACCAGTACCGTTGGCAAAAACCAAACGCCCAAACCCAACGTTCCACCGGCAGTTGCTTTCATGGTTTTAAACTGGATAAACAGAAAAACCAGCATCAACATCAACTGGAGTAGCCTGAGCAAACGCGTGGCATTGGTATACTGCCTTAGGGCGTTTTCGGCCGTAATTTCGGTCGGATAATTAAACACTTGTGGAAAACGATTTAAAACGGCAATAGCCATAAAAAGAACCGTTCCGATGGCCGGCAAGATAAAAACAGTACGTTTGCTACCATAAGCATCTACTTTGCCCATGGCATTGTAATGGGTAGGAATGATATCGGGCAAACCCTGGTAATGGCTTATGGTAAACCACCATAAAATCATAAGTGCAATGCAGCCCAGTACAACTACCACCTTATCTAAAGGCGATAATGCGAGCTGTAGTCTGGGCCTTTCCATGAGTTTAAGTTAAGCATTTTTTTCGACTTTTTGAGCCGCCAGCATCATGTGCGGACTCAGGCAAAGCAATTCCTGATCTGTTTCGGTTTGGGCTAGCAATTGCAATAATCTTGCTCGCTTTGCTTCGGTGGCCCAGCTTTCGAAAAAAGATTTGTCCATCCAAATCACCCCCTCTACCGCCACCAAATTAAGCACTTGCAAATTACAGGCCTCAAATTCGTTGATTAATGCCGAAGGGCGATGAAAATAGGCCTCGGCCAACATGCCTGGAAAAGCCTTTGGCGGATGATGCAAGCTCGTAGACAACTCTGCTGTGCACATTTTAAAAACCTCCGGATGATGGAACATGCCACTTTGAAAGGCCGCCAGGGTTGATGCCGCAAAAGTAATGGCAAAGCCCAGCACTACCCCTCCGTTTTTCAGTACCCTTTTGGCTTCGGTAATAGCCATCAGGCGTTCCTGCCGGTCTTGGATATGGTACAAGGGCCCGTGCAAAATAACCACATCGATGCTATGATCGGCAAAGGGCAGCTTTTTGGCTTCACCAAGCAACGATTTAAATGGGTTTTTAGCTTTTTTGGCTCGTTTTTCTGCCTGCTGGATGTGCTTTTGTACCGGATCGATCAGCGTTACTTCATGCCCTAAGCTACTTAGCCACGCGGCATAATGACCCGGACCGCCACCTACATCGGCAATGGCCAGCTTGTCTTTTTGAAGGTAGCGCGAGATCAGTTCTTTGTTGCGTGCAAATTCCAGCGGACCAAGGCCGAGCTGTAAACGGGTCTCTTCCGAACTTTGGTTATAGAACGAATCGATTGTGGGATTGATGAGGGCCATAATAGAACAAAGCTAAAAAAAGATCACCAATGTTGTTGCACAGCTGCCATACCTGCCAAATTTTCCACCAAGGTTTAGCTGGCCTGTTTTCCCCTTTTGGAAAAATCACAACTGATCGATTCTGGCCGACCAAGGCAGCATCATTTATAATACCTGTTTATGAGAAAACTAATAGCATATTTCAAATTAGCGACTTGGAGTCAACTACATTGGTTTGTGCAGTGGTGGCATTGCTGTTGAGTTCATAAGCATAATTCTCCTCATGGCGGAATCTCTAGCTTAGGGAATTTTAAGGTATACAGTGTCTGGCTGGAAAAACTACAAGCTATTGACCCCTCTTCGCCAAAAATAATCTAATAGCTAACTTGGTTGCAACCAAGCTATTCTGTTACCTGCCGAAATTGGCCGGAAGCGGTCAATCAAATTGGTTTTCCAGTCAGGCATACTATTTCTTGTAAAGATCGGCAAAAAACAAAATCATAGTCCAGGAAACAAAATCAGGATTGTATGTTGCCAAACTCGACCTTGCCGTCTTTTAAGGTGTACTTGATTTGCTTTTTATATTGCTCGTTGCCTTTTTCAACAATTCTTATCTCAATGGCGTCATAGCTCCTATCAGCTTCTTTGAGCAAAACATCAACAGCGATACCGGCAATGAAATAGTTTCCTTCCTTAAAGTTCTTAATAATACCTGCTTCTAACACTTCGATCAGTTCTTGGGCGGGAGGATTATCATTTTCTGAATATGCACTTAAGGGTACAATTCTATTGTTTTTGTCAATAGCACAACCAAAAGGATAGAATGCCCCTAATTCTTTTAAATATTGCTCTGCTTGATACAATATATTGTTTACCATCATTTCTTCAAAAGTGTCTTTCATGTTGTCTCTTTATTAGTTGAACTATTAAAATTTTATATGCTGGTCTATAGCAGGTCTATTTCTCTCGATATAGCATTCCAAATTGTTTTAGATGGACTAGGAGACGGCTTGCCAATGGGAACTAATGATGGTGATTTGACCCTAGTGTTGTCGCTTTTGACAGTGATAATTTCTTGATAGGTTTTAATCTCAAATGACGAATTTTTAAGTGGCTTGGATATTTTAGCACCCTTGTTGATTAACAATTCAGGTGAAAATCCATTGTCATTTGATATCTTTCCCTGAACCCTAAGCTGTTTAGTATATGATTGTCTTATAACATTCTTTACTTCAGAAGTTGATAATCCATCATTTTTGAGAGCATCGGGAATAGTTGTCACTTCTTCACCAGTTTTTGGATCAGTGCCTTTAAATGGTTTAGTATTCTTTTCAAGACCATTCTTCATCAACTGCTCAGCCTCTGCCGCATTTCCTCTTTTGAATGCTTCCATGCTTTTCCCAGCGAATTCCCCTCCGGCTTTTGCAACATTTTCTACTGTATATTTACTTGTTTCTGCCAAAGGCGCCAATCTAGGAACAACTGAATTATTCCCAAAAAAGGTAGTAAAGGGAATACCTTCTAAACCATCGAGATCAATATTTCTAACAGGATCATTAGATGCATATTGATAGCTAGTCATCCATGGAAAATGCTCAGCAACTGGGTCAATAACGATAAAACGTCCAACCACCGGGTCATAGAACCTCGCCCCATAATCGTACTGTTCCAGCTCGGTCTGCAATTCCTTGCCATTATACAGGTATTTGTTGTCCAGCGATACTGGACTGCCCGCAGATTTCCTTAAGCCAAAAGGATAGTAGTTATCCTCTTGCAGCCTGCGCATGGCTCCCCCGTAAATATCGAAAACGTAGCGCACATTTCCAAGATGGTCGGTCAGGTTGTAGATATAGGTGTAGGTGCCCCCGTTGTTCTGGGCCTTGCCCTCCTCGGTCTGGATGAAGTCGATCGTGCAGTTCACGTGGTCAGTGACGGTGCAACTGGCCGTAGACAGGTAGGCCAAAGCGATGCCATCCCTATTGAATGGGCTTAGATCATGAGTAGCAAAGGTCGGGATAATAAATCCCGACCAGCTAAGGCCATCCAGGTACTGGATACCAAGAATGTAATTTTTGATTTTAGCAGGTTAGAGCGACCTTGTTTGATTTGGTAGTCTGTGTGAGCCACAAACCAAGGAGTTGGGATTGAATAATTGCTTTGAGACCGTTTTACTCCACTTTACGGTAAACAATCTTTACATTATCTATGGTCCTTTGTTCTTTCCATTGTCCATTGGACATTCTTAGCGAACCCAAAAAGCTTATAGCATTTCCGCTTATTAAATATTTATCTTTAAAATATTCCGTTTTATTATTGTTTTCTGAATGAGAATCGTC
This sequence comes from Pedobacter sp. ASV12, assembly GCF_016429155.1. Lineage (GTDB taxonomy): Bacteria > Bacteroidota > Bacteroidia > Sphingobacteriales > Sphingobacteriaceae > Pedobacter. Next base: position 32,096 of record NZ_JAELUC010000041.1, read on the forward strand.
TTTTAGTGATACTATCAAAGTATCTCTTATAAAGCTATACTCTCCGTTGAAGGCATAGTTTAATTCGCAATCATAAGAGATAGCTTTCTGGTTTGGCTTAAATACCAAAGTATCTATACATGCATCCGAGACATGGAAGATCCAAGTTGTATTAGTTAAATCGACATTTTTTATGCCTGAATGAATATTTTGTTTCTCTGTCTTTTTGTCTTTTGAATCGTTACAAGAAACACACAATATAGCTACTAACAAGTATATTAATTTATTAACCATAATCTAAAAAATCTTTCCCCAGCCATCCCAATACTTGAAACCGGAAGTAGCAGGTTGAGGTTTTGTCTTGCTTCTTAAATAATAAGTCCCTTTAAAATCACTAGGCACATTCTTCATAAAATCAGTCATTCCATTCGGATCGCCGTTTCCGATGGTTTGACACCCTTGAGAAATTGCGACTCCTATAATAGTAACTAGACTTGGCCGTGCTTTAAAAGAAAATATAAGATTAGTTGTTAAAAAGAATGTTCTTGTGCCACAGACTAGAGAATTGAATATTCTCATAATTTCGAAAAGCACCAAAAGCTATAATTTAAAATTATATTAATCACTATAAAAAGCACCAAAATATAAACCCTATTATCTGGTATGGTTAATGCTAAACGCGAAGAAAATGACCTTAGATTCAAAAGTATCAGAAAAATAATAGATAAAAACTCTAAAAGAAAAAGGTCGATAGCAGTTATTCTAAAAACATAGCCATTAACCTGTCTCTTATACACATCTAAAAAGGGGGGGGGGGGGGGGGGGGGGGGGGGGGGGGGGGGGGGGGGGGGGGGGG